>CAYZAH010000229.1:0-5420 GCA_964475805.1 uncultured Pirellulales bacterium
CGCTGAGATTCGCAAAGAGTTTGCTCTGCGGACTGTTTTTTATTGGCTGTCTTTATATTAATCCCGAAAATATGCATGAACTTCCGTAAATCTTCAGCATTTTTAACAAATAACTATACGAATCCCCTGGAAGACTCTCAATAAGACCTTTTCTTAGCCAAATTAGGCAAAAACCTCAAATGAAGTCACAAATGGAACCATGCCCAGGTACGTTTGGCAGCGTTTGGTTGCATTGAGCTTGAGGGACAAGGCGAGGCATTTACTATGCCAATTTAGGCATGCTGCTTATCCAAACGCGGAGCGCCACTGGCCGATAATATCCATAGTTGATGAAAATTATGTATTTAATGGGAAACATAGGGGGTAACTAACATGACCTCGACTATCTGTTCCGATGCTCGTGAAACGAGTCATGGGGCCGTGGATGAATGGGACCCGGAGATCAGGGTGGATAAGATTCTGTCCGTGCGGCGTGAACTCGGAGAAGGAAGATACTATGTTGCTGAAAAGCTGGACGTCGTCGTGGACCGGCTTATCGAGGACCTCTTGCCGGATAGCGTTTGCGAGCACGATTCTCGGCGAACATTACCCACAAAAGCAAAACATTCCGCTGAGCGCAGGCGAAGCAACAAGACTTTGACCCAAAGTACGGTTCGCTCCAGGCTTCCCACCAATCTGAGAGCGGCCAAGGGCGTGCGACCAAGCTGACCATCATCCGGACACTCGTGAGTGGAGGAGAGGTTCGTATGCCCCTGGTATGGGAAATACCTGAGCGGACGACTCTGGGCTATTCGAATATTGACACGATCCAATGCTCGTGAATCGAGTGACGAATCCCGTGTGACGTCTAAATGTGCCGGCTGCGGATGATGGATATGACCAGCCAAATCCCGATGATCGCGGCGATGAGATAGCCGAGGATACCCATCGTTTGGAGGCTCAGCACGCCAAGCACCATTCCTTGTTGCGCAACCAAAAGGCTGGACGCTACCAACAGAGCGGCGATGATAAGTGCGAAACTCACACGGTTCGAGCTTTTGTCCAGCGTCTTCGTCAACGTTTCAAGGTGCTCGTGACGAACATGTACCTGGAATTTGCCCTGGCGAAGCTTGGTCAAGACCGCGTTGATGTCTTCGGGCAGTCTCGATGCCATCTCGCCGGCACCCTGCACGGCCTTTCGAATATTGCGGAGGACTTGCCTGGGTTCAAGATCACGAAGACTGGCCCGCCGCGCGTACGGCTTCAGCGCTTCGATGAGTCTGAACTCGGGATCGAGCGAGGTCGCCAAGGCCTCGATGGTCATCATGCTCTTGATCATAAGCGTGAATTGCGTGGGCGGGTGCACGTGGTTATGTCGAAACAGGTCGAAGGTCTGCATCGCCACCGCGCCGAAAGGAATATCTTTCAGACGAAAGTCGTGATAGGTGTCGATGAGCTGCTCAATATCAGTTGTCAGCTTGTGGACGTCCGTCTGCTCCACCAGCATGTTGTCGCGATCAAGGCAGCGAACGATGTAGGCCGCGTCCCGGTCAACGATGGATAACACAATTTCATTGAAGAACCTCCGGTCCTGAACGGACAGCCGGGATACCTGTCCGAAATCTATGGGAGCGAGCACGTTGTCGGGCAAGACAAAGAAGTTGCCGGGATGCGGGTCCGTGTGGAAGAAACCAAACTCGAACATTTGCCTGAGAACGAGCTGGGCGCCACGCTGGGCCAGCACGCGGCAATTCAAGCCCCGTTCTTCGATGGCCAGCTTGTCCGTGGGTTTGACGCCGTCTATATATTCCATCGTGAGGACACCCGCCGTGCAGTAATCCTCGTAGATATTCGCGATGTGTACGGTAGGATCGTCAGCAAACAGTTTCAGGAAACGCAACTGGTTGCGCCGCTCGTTGGCTAAGTCCGTCTCTTTCGAGAGGGCCTCGGTGAAGTCGGCAACCATTTCGTCCAGATCGATGGTCTCATGCTCGAAGAGAGTGTTCTGCAAGACTCCCGCGAGGTCTTGCAGAATCTCGCACTCGGCGCGGATCGTATCAACAATCCCGGGCCGGCGTACCTTAACCGCCACGTCCATACCCGCTCGCGTGACGGCACGATGGATTTGAGCGATACTCCCGGCGGCGATGGGTTTCTCATCGAAGCTCTTGAATATCGTCTCGATGGGGCCTCCAAGCTCCCGCTGGAGCTCAGCCATGATCTTTTCCGGCGAATCCGGCGCCACTCGATCCTGGAGACGCTCTAATTCCGTGATGTACTCGGGGGAGATCAAGTCGGGACGAGTGCTCAAGATTTGCCCCAGCTTTATGAACGTCGGACCCAACTCCTCCAAAGCCATGCGAACCCGCGCAGCCCGGCTGGCCTTTGGAACAACGGGTTTGACCTGTGGAGATACAGCCCTTTCTCCGAGCCGGATAGAAAGACGCGAGCGAAGAGCCCCTGTCACTTCTTCAAACCCGTACTTGGCCAGCACAGCCATGATATGGCGATAGCAGCGAAGGCGATCGAATGTACCTCGTAAATGGAACCTCAGGCCTGCCAAGAACTAAGACCCCCGCTCCGAGAGCTTGTCTATCTTTTGTTCGAGGCGCTGGAGGTCGTCATGGGTGGGCAGATTGAGGTGCTCAAAGGCCTCTCGAACCTGCTTAGCCACCAGTTTCTCCAATTCCTCACGGTTTTTCTCCGCGGCGTCCATCATCGCTTTGACAAATCCGGTTCGGCTCTCCTTTTCCGCCTTGCCCCGGTTGACGTACTCATCGAAAATCTTTTCGGCTCGTTCACGGCTCATGGAGATTGCCCCAAGACCTGCAAGCATCATCTTGTCCAGCGTTTCAAACATAAATCCATCCTTTCTGACTCTCTTTCGTATTTTTCGAAATCGTTCCTGTATCCAACCACCTTTGTATACTACGACAAAGAGCGAACAGCGGCAAGCGAAACTGTAATTCCCTACAGAATTAGGGAGTTACGGAGGCCATATTAAGTAATTTCCCTATTTCATGAACAATCATATTCACGTATTTAGTTTGGGTTGGCATTAGAATTCACCTGCTATTTAGGAGTATACAAATGTTTGGTAAGAAAATTCACTTGTTTAGCTTGCTTGGCTTCAAGGTCGATATCGATCTGACGTGGCTTGTTTTGGCCGTGCTGATAGTATGGTCTCTGGCCAAGGGGTTGTTCCCTGCCTACTACAAGGGCTTTTCCGATGCGACGTATTGGTGGATGGGCATTGCCGGCGCCGTGGGATTGTTTGTCTCTATAGTCTTTCACGAATTCTGCCACTCGCTTGTGGCTCGCCACTACGGTCTGCCCATCAAAGGCATCACACTATTCATTTTCGGCGGCGTTGCAGAAATGAGCGATGAGCCGGAAAGCCCGAAGGTCGAGTTTCTCATGGCAATAATGGGCCCTGTTTCCAGTGTGATCCTGGGACTGGTGTTTGGCGCCATCGCGTTTGCGGGCCGTAAAGCCGTTTGGCCGGGGGCTATCACCGGTGTTTTGGCCTATTTGGCGTGGCTCAACCTGGTTCTCGCCGGCTTCAATCTACTACCGGCATTTCCTTTAGACGGCGGCCGGGTGTTGCGATCGATTCTTTGGAAAGTCAAAGGCAATCTCCGATGGGCGACGCGCATCGCCGCCGGATTAGGATCGGGTATTGGAATGATCCTCATTATGCTTGGGATTGTGACCTTCATTATGGGAGGCTTTATCGGCGGCATGTGGTACTTCCTTATCGGCATGTTCATCCGATGGGCCTCGCAGTCGTCCTATAGGCAACTGCTGATTAGAAACGCGCTGGCGGGTGAGCAAATCAGTCACTTTATGAAAACCGATCCCGTGACAATCCCTTCTTCGACGTCCATTGAACAACTTGTTAACGACTACTTCTACAAGTTTCACTATAAGATGTTTCCCATTGCGGACAACGGCGACCTCAAAGGGTGCATCGAGACAAGACAGGTGAAGGACATGCCAAGGGATCAATGGGCCGCACATACCGTTTCCGAGGTGGCCGAGCCATGTTCCGAAACAAACACCATCTCTCCACAAACGGATGCCATGAAGGTGCTGTCACAAATGAACCAGACCGGAAAAAGCCGCTTCCTGGTCACGGATCATGGCCAACTGATCGGCGTCGTCACCTTGAAAGACATGTTGAAGTTCCTGTCGCTCAAAATCGACCTGGAACAGCACTAACCCGTAAAGAGTTACAGTACAAAAGGAGTTTTGACAATGAACAAAGTCCAAACGTGCCCCAATTGCAACAGTACGAATATGACGGCTGGATCACTCCATTCGACGGGTAGTATCTATTTCCGCCCGGAAGGCGCGAAGTTTCTGAACTTGCACACTACTAACGTAGACGTCGCCGCGAGTCTATGTATGGACTGTGGGCAAGTGGTTCTGACGGCCGATACGGCAAAAGTCAAGGCACTCCAGAGTAGCGCATGAGACTGGCCTGAAAGGTGCTTTTTCAGTGCCCCGCCGAAACGCTATAAGGTTGTGCGACGGTAGGTCAGTGTTTCATCACGTTGTCCAATCTCCATTTCAGATTGGCTTTTGACTGTGGAGAATGTTCTTCACGCGATCATCCATTTGTTTCTGGTCGGTGGTAAAACTGTTAAGGCCCGCCAGATTCATCAAGCTGTCCAAGCCGATCGATTTGCTCGCGAGGGCATCTTCCCAACTGCTGATCTGTGGGATCTTGCCCTCGCGGGCACTGGCTTCGATCTGGGGGCCGGTCCAGCGCACCAGTACATCACCGCACTTGTGCTCCTCAAGGAAATTCACAAGATCGTCGGGCGTGAACGCATCAGGGTTTTCCCGTTCAAGGTCTTCGATACAAGTGATTAGTTGCATGGGGACAGTCCACAGAGTATCCAGCCTCAAGGCCTCCTGGTTCACATTGGGATCGATACCTGGGGTAAATATGCTGCTTGTTTGATCGGCGATGCTTTCCAGAGACGGTTTTGTGGACACAAATTCACCTGCGACTTTCGGCGGGAGCGTCATCACGTCCATGCCCACCAGGTCTTTCACTTGCTGGGCTTCTCTGAAACTGGCTCCGATCTGCCGGCTGGAAGAAAGCCCCTGCTTGCGAAGTTGCCGAACAACCGCTTGCGACGCCAAGGTCGCCTTTTCTCCCATGTACTTGCCGCTACCAAGGTGATTGTCCGCCACGAAGCTGTTCAGGCGTCCCAGGAAAACGTTCACGAAGGAAGGATTGGCCACACGCGCCATCAAGTAATTTTGACGTGCGGAAAAACCAAGCGTCTGATTGACAGCAATGCCTTCTGCAGACAGTTTCCGCGTGGCCAGCAGTCCCGCGGGAGTGAACGGAATCTTGACGATGAACCGTTCTGGGCAAATCGCGTGATAGCGGCGGCCGTAATCGACGGCGGCTTCTACGTCGCCGG
>CAYZAH010000229.1:5520-6584 GCA_964475805.1 uncultured Pirellulales bacterium
CGGCCGTAATCGACGGCGGCTTCTACGTCGCCGGCCAGGTCGGTATGTTCCTCGACGGAGACATAGGCGTCAAACTTCTCGACCAACCTGAGACCGTGCCGAGCATTCAATATGAATGTGATTTCGAGGATCTTTTCCTGTTTCGACAGGTCGGTGTACTGATCCAGTGCTCGAGAAGCTTCCCGGATCAGAGAATCGTATCGCCCCGTCTGAATCTCTCTGTTCAAAAGTGTATTATTCGTCGTAAGGGCCGTGAATTCTCTCGTCCACACTTTGTCGATATTATCGATACTCCCGGAATCCAGCCACAATTCAGTGCCCAATTCTCGCAAGCGAGCCCAGATGGGATTGGTTCCAAATTCCTCACGGCGATTGTCGAAATGAGGCGAGAAGTCTCTCGTGACCAGATCGTGAACATTCTGGTGCAACTCTGATTTCGTCGTGGTCGTCTTCATAAGATCGTCCTTTCCTTTTAGAATCTGTTTTTGTACGACGCCGGTTCTCAACTCCGATTGAGCTCTTTTTTTAACTGGCTTAGCGGCCTGTCACCCTTGATCTCCAAAAGACCGGCGATCTGTCCAAATACTTCTGCTATGTCTCTATTGTGAACGGACATGTCATTATTGCAAAGACGCGGCCTGGTATTGTGGCAAAGAAACAGAGAACTTTTTTTCTACACGGCGGCGGTGACAAGGACCGCAGTTGTAGGTACAGAACGGGTACAGACGGCCATCCAAAGCAGCATACTGCACGACACAGCGACCTACGCGGTCGATCTGATAGTTGTAGGCATCCTGAAAATGCATACTGGCCATCAGGATAGACCGGTGTGAAGTCCCGACCATTTTCTTCTGCCGCGCCTTGTTGTTCGAAAATCTCTTTCGGAAATCCACGAAGTCCATCATGAAATCCACACACGTCTCAAACGTCCATCCGGACGGCGCCTGTTCCTGGTGAAAGTATTGTTCCATACCTTTCAAAGCTCGCATAATAGTAAGCTTGCGAAAGACTCGTCTCTTTTCCAGGTCGTCAGCAAGTTGTGACATCTTGTCCATCAGGGGTTC
>CAYZAH010000230.1:0-6572 GCA_964475805.1 uncultured Pirellulales bacterium
TCTCAATTTTTCATGGGATATTCTTGACGGTCCGGGGCGCGCCGGTTATATTACCGCGACCAGGGGCACGTAAACAGACACCCACGAGGGGTCAGGCCTTTTACGCAAGGGGGACAGGCACCTTTTGATGGAACGACGCCATCAAAAAGAGCCAGTCCCAAGTGTCAGGAAGCAAGGAGAATTAGGAGAGCATCATGAGAAGAACAGTATGTTTGCTTAGCGTATTTCTGGTTGCAGCCGGAGTGGGCGGCTCCCGACCCTTGGCCCGGGCGGCAGCGAGCCAGGACAGCGTGGCGAAGGAAAACGCCGAGTTGAAGCAGAAAGTCGAGAAACTTGACAAAGAGCTGCAGGATGTCAAAAAGACCCTCAATCAATCCGCCTCCGGCGGGACGGACAGCCAGCCACACCTGCCGGTATGGTCGAGCCTGGACATCCAAATCTACGGCTATCTGAAGTTCGACGCGGCTTACGATTCGTCGAGGATCGACAACGGCGATTACGCCAAATGGGTCGATCCGCAGAATTTGAACAATCATGATGACCAGTTCAGCATGACCGCCAGAGAAACACGGCTCGGCGTCATGATGAACGCGCCGGGCAACGGGCGCGTCAAGACGAGCGGCCGAGTCGAGATCGACTTCTACGGCGGAGACAGCGAGAACAAACCCAATCCGATGATGCGTCACGCCTATCTCAAGCTGGACTGGCCCGCCGAGAAGTTCAGCATCATCGCCGGGCAGACCTCGGACGTCATCAGCCCGCTGGTCCCCACCACGGTCAACTACAGCGTTTGCTGGTGGGTGGGAAATATCGGGTATCGCCGTCCCCAGTTCCGCCTGACCAAAGAAATCAGCCTGGACAGAGACGTCGATCTGAAACTCGAAGGCGCGGTGGCCCGAACCATCGGCCGGGCCGACGCAGTGGCGGCGCCCAACGGAACCGAATCGGGCGAGGACGCCGGGTTCCCGTCGGTGCAAGCCAGAGCAGGTGTGACGATGCCTCTCTACGGGCCTAAGCCCACGACGATGGGCGTCTCCGGGCACTGGGGCCAGGAAGAGTACGACACGAACGCCGGGGGCGGCCACAGGGATTTCACAAGCTGGTCGCTCAACTTCGATTTGACCCAGCCGGTTTGCGAAAAAGTGGCAATCAAGGGTGAATTGTTCACGGGCCAGGACCTCGACGCCTATCTGGGCGGAATCGGCCAGGGCGTAACAACGAGCGTCGGCCCCAATCAGTACAAAGAGGTCGAGAGCTCGGGCGGATGGATAGCGGCCAGCCTCGGACCGTATGACGATATTCGCTACAATGTTGGTGTTTCAATGGACGACGTGGATCGCGGGACCGTCAACAACGGCGCCCGAACGCAGAACCGCTCCATTTTCGGCAATATGTTTTGCCCGCTGACCAAGCACGTAGACTGGGCGCTGGAGCTTTCGCACTGGCGAACCGAATATCGCGGGTCCGGCGATGGCGACAGCGTCCGGGTCCAAACAGCCCTATACTACAGATTTTGACGGGATAATGGGGTTGAGAATCGGACAGGATAGCAAAACGAATTGGACGTAGCGTCCGCTACATCCTGTTATCCTGTCAAAAAACACCGGTTTTTTTCGGTTGACAGCCTCCGGCTGGCCCGGTAGAGTCAGGCTCTTATCTTCTTATCCCTGACTAAAAGGAAGATAGTGATCGTAAAATCAGGTGTACTATCCGGTCGAGGTACATGGGGTGGTCCGGAGAAAGCAATTTATAGAAGCGAACGACACATTGAAACTTTCAAATAGATAAAGGAGAATCCATGGGACAACAAAAAGGTATTGACTCCCTGATGAGTGAAAAGCGGACATTTCCACCGCCCGAGAAGATCAAGGCCAATGCCTACGTCAGCAGCGTGGAACAATACGAGAAGATGTGGGATCAGTCGATCAACGACCCGGACAGTTTCTGGCTTGAACAGGCAAAGAGCCTGACTTGGTTTAAGGAGCCGACGAAATCCCTGGAGTATACGTGGGACACCAAGGCCCGAAAGATTGAGCACACCTGGTTCGCAGACGGCCAGCTTAACGTGACTGTCAACTGCCTGGATCGCCATCTGGGCACTCCCATCGCTAAGAAGACAGCGATTCTCTGGCAGGGCGACGCCGATGAAGACGTCGTCAAGTTCACTTATGAGGAACTATACAAGGAAGTTTGTAAGTGCGCCAACGTTCTGAAGTCCAAGGGTATCAAGAAGGGTGACCGCGTAGCTATTTATATGGGGATGGTCCCTGAGCTGGCCGTCACGATGATGGCCTGCGCCCGAATCGGTGCGATCCATTCGATCATCTTCGGCGGTTTCAGCTCCGACGCCATTAGTGGCCGCGTGAACGATTCCGACTGTAAGATGCTCATCACCTGTAATGTCTCTCGTCGTGCGAGCAAGCACATCCCTCTCAAGAATATCTCAGATGAGGCCCTGAAAACCTGTCCGACGATTGAGACGTGCCTGGTCATCAAGGTCACCGATGATGAGTGTAACATGGAAGCCGGACGCGACGTCTGGTACCACGAGGAGATGGCGAAGGCTTCCGAAGAGTGCGAGCCCGAGAAGATGGACGCCGAGGATCCGCTGTTCATCCTCTACACCTCCGGCTCGACCGGCAAGCCTAAGGGTGTCGTCCATACCACGGCCGGATATCTGATGCATGTCACCCTGACGCATAAAATCGTCTTCAATATTCATGATGATGATATTTACTGGTGCACCGCCGATATCGGCTGGGTCACCGGGCACAGCTACATCGTATACGGCCCCCTGGCCAACGGCGCCACGTCCATGATGTTCGAGGGCGTTCCGACCTATCCGGACGCCGGACGCTTCTGGCAAATTTGCGACAAGTTCGGCGTTACCGTTTTCTACACAGCGCCGACTGCTATCCGCGCCTTGATGCGTCAGGGCGAAGAGTGGGTCGCCAAGTACAAACTGGATAGCCTCCGTATCCTCGGTACAGTCGGCGAGCCGATCAATCCCGAGGCCTGGATGTGGTATTACGAAAAAGTCGGCCACAACAGGTGTCCGATTGTCGATACCTGGTGGCAGACGGAGACCGGCGGATTTATGATTAGCCCCCTGCCGGGCGCTCACACGCTCAAGCCGGGCAGCGCCAGCCGGGCCGTCTTCGGCGTCGATCCCGTCGTCCTGCGTGACGACGGAAGTCAGTGCGACCGGAATGAAGGCGGCAAGCTGTGCATCCGTAAGCCGTGGCCCGGAATGATGCGGACCATGTGGGGCGACCACGATAGGTTCATCGACACCTACTTCACGATGTATAACGACATCTACTTTGCCGGCGATGGCTGCCGGGTCGACGAGGACGGCGACTACTGGCTCATGGGCCGAATCGACGACGTCGTGAACGTGTCCGGCCACCGCATTGGTACAGCGGAGGTCGAAAGCGCTCTGGTGAGCCACGACAAGGTGGCTGAAGCGGCCGTCACGCCCATTCCGCACGAGATCAAGGGCCAGGGCCTCTATGCTTTCGTCACGTTAGTGGGAGGCGTCGAGGAAAGCGACGCGCTCAAGAAAGAGCTGATTATGCACGTGCGAAAGGAGATCGGGCCGATCGCGGCGCCCGAGGCGATTCAGTTCGCACCGGCACTGCCGAAGACCCGGTCCGGCAAGATCATGCGGCGAATCCTCCGCAAGATTGCCGAGAAGAGCACGGACAACCTCGGTGATATTACCACCCTTGCCGATCCGCACGTGGTCGAAGCCTTGATCCAGGGCCGGGGTGCTTAACACGCCTATTGGCAAATTGCAGACAAGCCGGACGTGTGCTCTACAAGTGCACGTCCGGTCTATTTTCAATTGTTAGGAATTCAATTGAAGGGGAAATCATGGCCGAGCAAGATAAAGTGATGAACCGTTGGCTCGTCGTTGTGGGGGCGATTCTCGTACAGCTTTGTCTGGGCGCGATCTATGCCTGGAGTGTGTTTACGAAGAAAATTACTGCCGCGGACGGCGTCTACCAGTTCACCGCCACGCAGGCGGCCTGGGTCTTTTCGGCCGGACTCGCTATGTTTGCGATTGTCATGGTGCTCGTGGGGCCATGGGCGAAGAAGGAGCCGAAAAAAGCGACCATGCTTGGCGGATTCGTACTGGGACTGGGGTATATCCTGGGCGGTTTTCTCGGAAAAACGTTCATGATGCAATTCATTTGTATCGGACTGATCGGCGGCGCCGGGATCGGGATTGCGTACGTCGTGCCGATTGCGGTCGGATTGAAATGGTTTCCGGACAAAAAGGGGATGATCGCCGGTCTCGGTGTGGCCGGTTTCGGTTTTGGAGCGACCATCTGGGTCAAGCTGGCGGGAAGCTGGTTTGGCGGATTGCTGAACACCACTGCCCTTTTTGGGCTGCCCGGGGTGCAGAGCGTCTTTATCATCTATGGTGTCATCTTTGCCGTAGTTGTTTTCCTGGGAAGTCTTGTCATGATTGATCCACCCGAAGGTTATAAGCCTTTGGGATGGGAGCCTCCGGTTGCCGCTTCGGGCAAACCGGGAGCCATAGACATGACCAGCCGGCAAATGCTGGGTACGCCTCAGTATTATATGCTTCTTCTGATGTTCATCGGCTCCGGCCTTGCAGGATTGATGGTGATCTATTGTATCAGGCTGTTCGGGATCGATGCGCTTCAGGCCAGTAGTGTGGCGGAGAACGCTGAGATCGCGGGAAAGATTGCCGGTACGGCTATGGCCAGCTATGCCATTTTCAACGGCCTCGGGAGAATCATCTGGGGAACAGTCTCCGACAAGATTGGACGCAAGATGGCATTGGTTGCGATGTGCACGTTCCAGGGAATCATTATGATGCTGTTCCTGAAGATGGGCGGGTCGGAAGCAGGATTGATCATCGGCGCCAGTATCATTGGTTTCAATTTCGGCGGAAACTTCGCGCTGTTTCCGACAGCTACGTCCGACTTTTTCGGCACGAAGAATCTTGGCCCCAACTACGGGTGGGTGTTCCTCGCGTATGCAGTCGCGGGTATCGCCGGCCCGCAGGTCGCCGGCGTTTTCAAGGATGCCGCTAAAACCTCAGGCGCTGGTGTTTCGGCCTGGTCAACACCGTTCATCATTGCGGGAATCGCCTGTTTAGTGGCCGCCGGGATAGGATTGGCCTTGAAACCCCCGAAATCTGCATAAGAAGCCGTAATACATACAAAGCCCTACCAAAGGCACCCGCCAATTTCGGGTGCCTTTTTTGGTTACAAGCGCGCCCGGCAACGTGAAAGGTACAGTCCACACGAAGTATTTCGTTATGACGCCTTGGTCGTCCAGATCGTTGATAGACGTCGGATTTGATCGAAACAATCCAGATAGCCTTTCGGCCTTTCTTCGTCAGGCTAAATTCTGTGTGCGGAACCTTACCGACGATGGTCTTCTTCATCCGAACGTAGTGCGCCGCTTCGAGTTTGCTGACGTGGGCCGACAGGTTCCCGCGCGTTAATTCAAGTGTTTGACAGATGGAGCAGAAATCTGCGGAATCCACACCCGACAAAATCATCATGACCTTCAATCGAACAGGCTCATGGATCGTCTTATCCAGGTCCAACATGATCGTACGCCGAATGCGCTATATGTGAATATCAAATTTGGCGAGTTCGTGCTTGCCTTTTTCTGTGGCGAAGTACCTGGCTTTCCTTTTCCTTCCTGGGTCAGCCATCCTTGTTTGACACAATAGGTTAAGAAGCCGCCCCCGATCATGTGCCGTTAGTCGGAGACACAGAGATGTACCTTTGTTGTTATGCACTTTCGATCGCCTCGCTGACGATACCCAAGGTCAATCGTTCCCATCTGTCGCGGAAAACCAAGGACGCAATGGCTTCAGCCGCACAACCCGTCCGGGAAACAGCGGTCAGAAATACGTTTGGCCGGACAATCCCCACAGAGGCAACCTGGAACTGCCCGGATTTTCGGCTCAGACCGTGAGATTTCTCCTCTTGCTTTTTGTATCGCTTCGACTAAAATGCGGACTCGATGATTGAAAAGGAAGGATTTTTCTCGGAGCCCAAAAATGATTAAGGTTCTCATCACAGACAAACTGGCACAGGAAGGCATCGACCTGCTTAACTCGACAGACGGCGTCGAGGCGGTGGTCAAGACCGGCGTCAGCGAAGATGAGCTCGCCCAGATCATTGGTGAGCACGACGGCTTGATCATCCGAAGCGGCACGAAGGTGACCGCGAAGGTGCTCGGCAATCCCGGCAGGCTCAAGGGCATCGCCCGGGCCGGCGTCGGCGTGGACAACATCGACGTTCCCGCGGCCACCCGCAAGGGCATTCTCGTGATGAACACGCCCGGCGGTAACACCCTCAGCGCAGCCGAACATACGATGGCGCTGATGCTCTCGATGAGCCGAAACGTCGTCCCGGCGTGCAACAGCCTCAAGGGCGGCGCCTGGGATAGAAAGAAATACATGGGCAACCAGTTGAATAACAAGATATTGGGTTTAATCGGCCTGGGCCGGATCGGTATGGCCGTGGCGCAGATGGCCAAGGGCTTCACCATGAAGATCCTGGGCTATGACCCGCTTG
>CAYZAH010000231.1:0-6549 GCA_964475805.1 uncultured Pirellulales bacterium
ACTACATTCAAACAATACGTCACGTCTTGCTGTTAAGCGACCCCTCGCATCCTTCATCAAAGTGGAAAGTAACCAAGTGGAAGGTACCTACAGCCCCAATTGCACTAAAACCACTAAGTTTACCGCAGTTATCGTGCTAAAACAAGGAGAAAATTACAATTTTTTGCGAAAAAATGTTAGAAAGCGTGTGGTTTTGGATGAAATTTGGTTAGGAATTGTAACGTGGGTGGCGAAAACGGAGGGAACCACGGGACTGGCTCTTTTTGACGGCGGCGTTCCGTCGAAAGGTGCCTGTCCCCCTCTCAAAAAGGGACAGTCAGCCCGCCTTCGGCGGACAGACAGTCCCATTGGCTCCCGAGCACCAAACGCGAAGACAACCCATTTGGCATCGGTGCAAATGTCACGTATACTATATGTGGAGCATGTGCGAGGGAGAGGAAATCAGGAGGGGAAAAGCGGGAAGGGGTTTGGTTCTCACCTGAGTGCGGTCCTTAAGGGCATGCTCTGCGGGTAAGATCGTCAAATCCGGGCGTACTTGAGGGATCAGGCGCCGATTTGCATCATAATACTCCTTTCTTCAATGGGGGGCTGGTCGCCAGGGTCAGCCCTCAATTTTTTTGCGCCGACGTCCCTCTGAAAATCCTATCCCACAGCGCACACACCGACAAATCGTAGTGTATACGTGCAGACTTCTTTCTCCTCACCCTATGGATCTTCGTTTTACCCGGTCAGAGTGACACGCATAATCGATGATCGAGTTGGCGTGTCTTGACCGAGTTGACGGCCAGCCGTGTTGAAATCAAGCCTCTTGATTGCGGTATGATTGACAGTGTGGCGCGCAGGAGCACCGATTATGAAGGCGAATGGCAATTCCGGCTTGCACCAGGAAGGCCGATGTGCTATAATAACCATTATGGAGTGTGGACTACAGGAGGTGGTTGTGTCCCCTGGGGCATTTTTGCTGCCTGACGTCGTGTAGCCTTTCTGTTGTGAACGGAGACGGACCCTGTATTGCTGAAGTGATGAAAGAAACTGGAGGATGGAGAAGTGAGACCGAAGTATTTCTTCGCGTTATTGGCGTTGTTGTGCATGTCTGCTCAGGTCGTCCAGGCGGACCTGTATTGCGATGACTTCGACGACGGCACTCTGGACGGATGGACAACGAAGATAGGATCCTGGAGTATTGCCGGGGCCAGCGACAAATACCTCAGTAACAGCGGCTCGGTTTACGGCGTGATATGGAAGGATGATACTCTCGGGGTGAATCAGAAGATTACGGTCGACGCTTTCTTTGACTTGTCTGCTTCTGTCGATGATCAGATCGCTCATTTACGGCTCAGGACCGGGGATACAGGCTCTCCGAATCAGTTCTGGGATACAGGGTATCTGGCAGATGTTCAGCCGGGTCATATCTATATTCAAAACACGTATCTTAGCGGCAATCCCGTGGTTGCCCAGTACGTCTTTTCTTCTGGCACAAGCCCGATCAATGCCAGCGGTTGGTATACATTGACGTTCGAGGTCACGGGCACCGGTAGTGACACCCATTTCGATTTTCTCATCAATGGCACGTCCTACATCGATCAAGGCTATAACAACACCATTGCCGCGCTTGACCAGGGTTATATTGGTCTGGGCCGAAAGATCAAATACGACAACTTCTGCGGTGCCGTGGACGTTGCTCCTGTCCCCGCCCCCGCGGCCGTTCTTCTGGGTATCCTGGGGCTGACAACAGCGGCCGCCAAGCTTAGAAGAAGGCGTGAGGCATGAGGTTCTTCTAACGCAGGGCTTGAAGGAACAACCCTGGAGAAGAAGTGGGTGGTGCCGACCCTACGGTTTCGGCCGGGCGATTCGATTTCATAATAGAGTCTCCGAGCTTCCAGCGGATGACTTCTGTGGTCACAAAACCTGTTCTGCTCTACACTACCCCCGCAGACTCGTTAATAGGTTGCTTCTCCATTCACTATTATTGCACTCTCTTTAACTGGCTGTAAACGGAAGACACCAAGACCGAACAGCGAGAATGAAAGCGCCTCCCGCAACAGCGTGGACGGGGTGGCTAAACCCAACGATGCAACAATACTTGCACCGGGTGTCGGTATTGGTCCGGTCATTCGGTATGCCCTGAGAAGAAGTCAAAAGGCATTTTGGGCCGCCTGATGTTGCCGGGCAAAGTGGTCTCGGGCTGCCAATTGCCAGTCAAATGTCTTTGCTTGAATAAGGTGCACCGCGTCGCGATACGCGCAGAGAATCCCATTCAATTACCACATTAGTTTTCCGCGTCGTCCGAGAACCACGTCGTTTTCACCTCTGCAACCACACTCATCGAAAAATGCCGTCTCCTGCTCGGGCGGCGCTGCGAAGAAGCCTTGACATTTGCGATGCAATGTGATAAACTTATGTTCATAAGAGATTCGCGGGGGTGCATGAACCGCAATGGGGGGTTCACAGATTTTCCTCTTTTTAAGCACCCAAGTTTGAGTTGGTTGGTGACATGATGTCATATTGATTGTTGAGGTTAATCGCAACAGTGACATCGTGGAATCCGGCCGTGTTCAAGGACAAGGGGTATGGTAAACAAAAGGTCACTACATTTTCTTACGGCGCTTGCTTTGGCGATTTTCTCATGCACGGCTAACGCCCATCTTCTGAACACCGTGGAGATGGTCAATACCGGCGTCGGCGCCAGCAAGTCCATAACCGTTTGGGGCGGCGGTCTCGATGGCGTGGACGGGTACGCCGGAGCTTACATGTTCGACAAAACCGGGGGAGCAGGTGAAGGAAAGCTTTGGTCCAATGGAACGATTAGCGGTTTTTGCGTGGAGCTCAGCGAGCCCGCGCCCGAGATCACCTCGAAGTACGACGTGATATCCCTGCAGGATGGACCGTTCAGCGGGCCTATGGGCGCGGCCAAGGCCGACTATATCAGCGAGCTGTGGGGCAGATACTACGACCCGGCCTGGTCGAGTGGCGGATCCTATACCAGCAAGCAGAATATCCAGGCGGCGGCTTTTGCCGGCGCAATATGGGAGATTCTTTATGAGGACTTACCGTCCTCCGTGTACAAATGGGACGTCACGATCGACGGCACCGCCGGAGCCGGCGGCTTCTATACCGACTTCGGTAACTCGACTCTGGCCAATCACTGGCTGCACTCTCTGGACGGCACCGGCCCGAAGGCAGATTTGCGGGTCCTCTCATACGACGGGTGCCAGGACTACATCGTAGCCGTCCCCGAGCCGGCCACGGTGCTTCTGCTTGGTTTCGGCAGCGTGTTGAGTTTGGTCCGTAGGAGAAAGCATGCCACATAGCGGGGACACGTTAAGGGAGAATGTCACTCCCTGGTGTCCGCTTCAAAAAGTCTTTTTCGGAAGGGAAGAAAGATATTTCGGTTCGTCATAGCACATAAGAATGAACGAAAGGCCGGTCAGATGTTTGGCAGAAGGGAGGTGCTGATGGCATAACACTGCAGGAATTATACCAGGAGCCATTCGAACCTACGGATGAGAAAGGCCACTGACCTCGCTGCGAACGTTTCGCAGCGCTAAGATACATGACGCGGAAAGGAATCCGGGAATGCAGGGGGGTAAGATGAAACGAATTTTGATCTTTGTTTTCACATTTTTGATTTGTGCAAGTACTCCGGTGCTTGCAACAACGCAGAGTATCGACTTCAGTCCCGGCGGCGACAAGGCCGGATATTGGTATTTCGACGGACCCGATCAGTTGAGATTCTACCAGGGCGTAAACGTAGACATGGCTTTGGGCAGTAGTAGCGATAACCTGGTCGGAGCATCGGTGTATATCCCGCACCTGACGATCAACGAGAACTGCGACGGCACGTACACGTTGATTCCGAACGGCTCGTCCGTTCTGACCATTCGAGGCGAGGATTGCGTCTACCTCAAAGCCACTCTGGGCAAAGGCGATCTGGTTCCGGTCGGAACGACGGCGGGCGGCTACACCAATTTCAAGGCCGATCTCACCGACATCTACATTACGTCAGCCGGAAAGGCGCTTGGTTCCGACGTGCTGAACGCCATCGCCAACATGGGACTGACCTCGCTCGATTTCTCGCTGTCACTACAGGGCGCGACCGGCAAGAAATACACCAGCTTTGCCGAGATGCTCGCCGGCGGTTACAACGGAATGGGCGGCTTCAGTGGCTCGATCACCATTCCCGAGCCGGCCACGCTCGCTTTGCTGGGCCTCGGTTCACTGGCTCTGTTGAGAAAACGCAGACGTTCCGTGGCATAATCTGTCACTCATATTGTTACCTAAGGGCTGCCAAGGTCGGATGCGCAGCCCTTTCCTATTTCTATGCCAAGGACGAGCTTCCTGACCGTTGAAAGTTTCGAGATTTTAAGATGAGTCTTTTGAAAATCATGTGGAAAGCGTTCCGCAAGCTCTGGGGCCATGGCCCGCCCACGACGGGTGACATCGACGTCCATAAGTGGGAGAGCAAGGTCGAGCTGCTCAGGAACCTTTCAAGCAAACATCACTGAGCACGGATTATGCAGACACTTGCCTATTCACAAGAGACCACTGAACGAACGTGCCCATAACACGAAGTCCGGTTACAGGTTCCAGTCTTTCGAACCCTTGACAAACCTGTACTGTAAAATGATGCCTACGAACGTGGTGGCTGTAAGCGCCGTGGGCAAGAACCACTTCTGCGTGTGGACTACCGAGTCGACCTGCGCCTTCGTTCCCGGATAGAGATAGAGAAGCGCCAGGAGCCCGACAACCGTCAACGCGCTGCCCCACATACTGGCAAAAAGGATAACCGCCACCCTGAACACGATGAAGGAGATCATCCCGCCGGCCACTAAGCCAACCAGCCCGCCGGCCCACATGTATTGCTCGTTCAACCCCGCGGCGTACCATATTCCCGATGTCAGAATGGCCCCGGCGGTCGCGCCGAGCACGCACACGGCCCACCGCATGAGCGGCACGGACAGTGTCGCCAACAAGACCATGCCGATCACCCCGCCCAAGAGCTGATTGTTCAGCCCGACGATCCTCTGCGTCACTGTCACCCCGATAACCATACCGATCAATCCGAAGCTGATGACGACCAGCACCTTGAAGACCCGCCAGCCATAGAGCAGGCAGACGGTCCCGAACGATACGAAGGTCAACGCTTCCAGCATGCTCAGCGACGTAATCTGCTTCCAGAACAGGTCGATCGGAACGATGCTCTGCTGGGCCGCCTCTGTCCCTTCGGCCGTCGATTCTGCTGCCTGTGCGAGGATCGTCATCCAATCCATTAGACCTCTCCTTGTCCTGCCTCGGTACTCTGCGACAGACTAACCTCGATTTCAGTATTGATATTCAATCGCCGCGGTGCCTCTTCCAGCCGTCGTCTTCGTCCTCGGCTTGTTGCTTCTCTGCATGCCTTATCAGACCCCCGCGACAGAACAGCAACTGCTCGACCGTCCCGAACGCCACCATACCCGCGAATATCCCAACGTACATTAAGGGCTTGTTGCCGGCCTGGCTCAACGGCGCCGCACCCTTGTACAGCAGCAGCGTAACCAGCCCGCCGGCGATAAGCAGCGTTCCCAGTGCTGAAAAGTACAACGCCGTAGCGAAACGCCGAAACACAAAGCCGCCCACAAGAAAAACCACCCCTAACAATGCTACTATCGCCCATTTATACACGGGCACCTCCGAGCCGACCCGCCGGACCGTGGCTTCCAGGTCGCTCAGATACGCATCCGGTTGCTCCGTGCTCTGGTCGGTATAAGCCGTCGTATCCTCATTCTCAGCCTGCATTTGCGTATTCTCAGTACTAATATGAGGCGCGACCAGAACGACAAAGCCCGCAGCCCCCACCAGAGATGCCAATAACAAGGCTATTATGAGCCTTTCGAACAGGATTCCCATCCCGGCCGCCACAACCGCCGCGACAGCCGTCCAGACAACACCGCGCCGGATGGCGTATGACCCGACGGCGACGCCGGTTGCGGCCCCGGCTATCCCCACCAGTACTTTCCTGAACCCCAGCCCGCCGAGCCATATCAACAGCCCGGCAGCAACGGCCGCACCAGCGGGACCGATAACAACAAGCGGATGGTCCCGTGCCGCCGGCCCCATCACGGACTCGAAATTCTGTAGCGTTTCAAGCATATTCTCTGCGTATCCTATTTATCGACCTATCCAGACACTTTTCGTTAGACCGTCACCCCATCCCCCCATTTTCACTCCCCTCAGTTCCGGCTCTACTTTCGCCCAAACCCCTGTCTTCTACTCCTTTTGGGGGAATTTGGGTTCGTTTCACCGAATAGGTTATAGCCACAAAAGCACCAAGGCACCAAACGGAAAGAGTCATTGCGAGGCCCAACGGGCCGTGGCAATCTCTGGAGCACCCGAGATTGGGTTCGTTCTGCCGAATAGGTATAGCCACAAAGGCACCAGGGCACGAAGCAGAAAGAGTCATTGCGAGGCCCGAAGGGCCGTGGCAATCTCCGGGTCCCCGACGAACTTGTCCGCCAGTCCTCGTGGCGGACTTGTCCGCCAATCGTTGTGGCGGATTGGCTTTGTTTT
>CAYZAH010000232.1:0-6538 GCA_964475805.1 uncultured Pirellulales bacterium
TCGGCGTGGTCATCAGCATACCGAGCGTGCGGTTGTAGATCTCATCGCTGATGGAAGTGCTGAGCATAATTACGGCGGCAAGCTGCGTCGCACCGAACTGGAGCCAGGCAATATAAGCAACGATCGTCTTGCCGATCCGGGCCATTCGTGAGACATAATATACGCTCGATCCACTGTAATGTATCTGGTCCAGCCACACGGTAATCAAAAAGAAGGTCAGCAGGCCAATATATGCAAAGCGCAGCACGTAGTTTCTTCGCCGCCGGCTGGAGACGCGAAGCTCCTTATCGAAGATCGGCCCCGTCAGCCACGACAGGCTCAGAGCTTTGCGAACACCACTATAAGAAGCAAAAGTCATCATTCGATCCGAAACGGTTAGAAGGATTTGCGGCCCGTGTTGGTCACCGCAATGACAAACGCGACAACAGCTAACGCCACATACACGACCACCAGAATAAGCAGCGCGATCCCGGAGACGGCGAACACGCCCAACGATCCGGCCGGTCCAGGTCCGACCGTGTGAGAAAGGGCCGACTTCGCGCCCCAGCCACCGGTGACGCCAAGGATCAGAATCGCCGCAAGAATCGGGCTTGCCGGTATGGGCTGACAGATCGGTATCGCGAACCAAAGAAACAAGATGAGATTCACGGACGCGGACGTCGAGCTGCGCTTGAAACAGGAACTAAGAAAGACGCCCACGGTGGAAACCAGCAAAGCGCTGCTTACGATAAGCAAGGCCAGTGGCATAACGGCGGTCAAAGGTATAGAGCCTGCCACGCTGAAGACGGCCACATGGGCGACGAGCAGAAGCCAAAAAGCCCAGCCGGCCAGTAACGCACCAGCCATTTTGCTGAAGATAATCTGCCTCTCAGTCAATGGAGTGATAAGCAGGATAGGCCAGGTCTGAGCTTCCTTCTCGGCCGTTATGCTCGTGGCGGCAGCAGCGGCCGTCCGAAACAAAGCGAAGAAAAGATAGATCGAAACGAAAGCTATGTGTGCTTCCTTGCGGCCCAGGAAACCCTCTCGTGCACAATACCCATACGTGAACACCAGGATGACGAAAGCTAAAGCAAGGCCGAGAATCCCTTTGAGACTGCCGACTTTATTCCGAAGACTCACCACGTCCTTCCAGATAATCGGCGGACCTTTGGTCCGCAAAATGTGTCTGGAGATGGGCGTCGAACGGGCCGCGGCTTTGTTCTTTCGCTCGGCGGCCCGGCGCTCTTTGCGAGAGGCGAAGATACCCGCCTGCCCGGTCGCCTGGCGCAACCCTACCGAGCGAACGCGAACTGTTGCGAACGTCAGCAGCAAGACGGCGCCGCCGGCCATGATGGCGCAGTGGAGCAACCAGGACAGGGTGGGGGCACCCCTGAAAACAGCAATCATGTTCTGAGTCGCATACATCATCACAAGGAAAGGATTGACATAGGCGAGCGCCCGTTCGGGGACGATGCGAATCTGGTAGGCGAAGTACACCAGGCGTGCGACAAGCATCGGCAATGCGTACAGGAGAAAACAGACAACGATCGTGCGAACGATGGCCACGTGCGCGTGCCGCTCGTATATCGAAAAGACCAGGCTCAAGGAGCCGGCAAAGAGGGCCGCCGTAAGCGTGACACATAGACTGGACACGACGAAGCCCCAGGGCACGCCGCCCAGGACACGCACAATGGCCAGAAGAGGCAGACTAATGCCGAGAAGCAGAACCAACTGAAGCAGTTTGCTCAAGAGCTTGCCCACCACAATCTGGGCACTGCCGACGGGCGTGGTCATTAGCACGCCGAGCGTCCGATGGGTGATCTCGTCATTGATCGCGGTGCTGAGCATCACGACCGCAATCAGTTGGGCCGCCATGAATTGAAACCAAACGATCGCCATTGTGAGCCTCTCGCCGGCCTGGGACATCCGGGAGACCTGGTAGGTGGCAGAGGCAAGACCGCTGGACCTCGTTGTTGCGCTCCAGGTGAACAAGATGAATACGGTCAGCAAGACCGGGTAGAGGAAACGCACCGCGTAGTTCCTGCGCCGCCGGCTTGAGACGCGAAGCTCCTTACCGAAGATCGGTCCCATCAGCCACGACAAGCTCAAAACGTCATAAACACGATTGTCCACAATAGAGGGCATCATCCTTTGATAGTACACCTAAAAGATATTTCGCCGAAAACGGCGCGTACCACGCCAGGCAAAGAGCCAACCGACGAGCACATAGCCTACCATCACAATGAACATGAAACATGTCGATTCCAGAGAATCGCGGCCACGATCGGGCCACCTGTAGGATGACCACACCGACTGCGAAAAAGTGGAAACCATGAGAACCTGAGCCTGCACGAAAGGAATCAGGCCCAGATACCAATCTCCGAGATCTCGCAGGCTCCGATGGACCATACGTCCAAAGTAATTGCCTCGAGTGATGCCCTGCAGGAGCTCCAGGAGCAAAGGTACAAGCCCCCAGAGTGACGCGGCGAACACAATATTTGTTATCACCGCCTCACTGGTGCGTTTGAGACGAGAGCTGAAGTAGAAACCGGTACCGCATAGAAATACAACCGTCCCGGCTATCAGGAGAACAAGATGAACGAAGGCAAGAGGTCCCACATATTGATAGATCCAAAACAAGCCCACATAGACAAACAGCAGTAACCAAAGAAACACGCTGCGCCGAAGGACGCCGATGAACTTACCGAATAAGATCTCCCAATCGCTCAAGGTCGTCGTCAGCAGAAGCGGCCAGGAGCGGCTCTCCTTCTCCGACGTAATACAAGTGGACGGAAGCACGGTTGCAGAAAGCATCCCCATACCCATGAAAACCCAGATGTACAGAATATGGGTTTCCTCGTAACCAAAAGAGCTCGCAACAACAGGAAAAAGGTACATCGCGACGATCATCGCCACCTCCAAGCCGATGACCACCGCGACGATGAGTTTCTCCCGGCTGGATATTCGCGATATCAGTTCTTTCCAGACGACCGGAGGGCCTTTGACCCGCCGGATCCGAGCATTTGTCCGAGTGGTGACAGTCTTGTTGGCGGACCTGCGAATCCAAAAACCTTGCAGCCGCTCCAGCAGGCGACGCTGGCCCGCCGCCTGTGCAAGGGCGACCTTCCTCACAAGGTAAACAGACGCCAATAGAACGAGAGCCGAGGCCGTCACCATAATCCCGCAATGAATCGGCCAGGAAAAGTGAACTCTCCCAACCCACCTTGGGTCGAGCATCGCTACCGTGCTCAGGTTCAACATGGCACATGGATTCACGTGACAGAGAGCCATCAGCGGGAAGCTCCTCGTCAACGTGTGCCATGAGCTGCGGCCAAGCTGTGTCGTGACGAACAAGAGCGGAAGCCCGAACAACAGTCCGAGTGCCGCCAGAGTGAGAATAATGACAACGTAAGCCTTCGAGCTGAAGGTCGAGAAGAATAGACTGAGCGAGCCGACAAACACGAGAGCGGTCAGCGTCATGCAAAGGCTGGAGAGGATATATTCCCAGGGAACGCCGCCAAAGACGCGGACGACGGCCAGCACCGGCAGGCTCACGGCAAGCAGCAGAACCAACTGGAGCAATTTGCCGGACAGCTTTCCCATGACGATCTGAAAGCTGGTGACGGGCGTGGTCATGAGCACACCGAGGGTTCGATGATAGATTTCATCGCTGATGGCGGTGCTGAGCATGACGACAGCAACGATCTGGGTGGCGTAGAATTGAAACCAGACCAGGGTCACGACAATCTGCTTGCCGGCTTGGGCCATGCGGGAAACCACGTACGTCCCATAGACGCCAGTAAAACTCACTGCGTCGAGCCAAATCATCGTCAAAAAGGCCGTCAAGAAGATGAGATATACAAGGCGCAAGATGTAATTCCTGCGCCGCCGGCTTGAGACGCGAAGCTCTTTGCTGAAGATCGGTCCCGTCAACCGGGAAAGGCCCAGGACCCGCGAAATCGAATTAGCCGAAGTAATGTTCATCACGAATTACGTTTAGAAGACGTTCCGTCTCAACCTGCGTACCGCCCGCCAGGCGAAGGCGGCGCCGATCCCCGCGTGGACCAGCGCGACACCGACGGCAACGGCATAGGGCGCCCACGAGAATCCCGAACGGAGTATCGACCGGGTAAAGATTAAGCGCAGCGGATTTAGCAGGCCGCAAAACAGGTACGTTATCCCGAAATAGAGTGCGGCGGTGGCGGCCACGGCGGCCGTCGTACTCTTCAAGCGGACCCCGAGGTAAAGCCCTGAGCCGATCACAAAGAACACAGACCCCACGATGCTGCAAGCACTCAGGATAAGTGAACCCAGCACATAGGCGAGCCTGTTGGCGCCGGCGAGACTGTAAAGACCGATGTAGCTCAGGCAAAGCAATCCGAAGTACATCATAATCAAGGGTATGTTTCTGCGAAAGGCGGCAACGGCCTTGCCCCGGATGATCTCACGATCCGTTAGCGGTGTGGTCAGCAGAATGGGCCAGGAGCGTGCCTCCTTCTCCATGGTGAGACTGCCGGCGGAAAACACTGCCAGGCGAAGCAGAACAATGAGATAGAGGCCGGACATGAAAAAGTGCGGGAGGACCATGCTCGTGACGCTGACTTGCCCTGGGTTGCGGACCGCCCGCGCGAGTAAGATCACGACAGCCGAGATGAGAAAGGCCCCTATCAACAGGGCAAACAACAAGATGTCTCCTTTCCGGTGTCCGATGACACCTTTGCGCATTTCTTTCCAGACAATCGGCGAACCGATAACCGGCTTGATCTCCCCACCTCGCTTGCGGCGGATATCAGCGTCAGTCTTTCGTCTTGAGAAACGTGCAAACCATCGCTTGCTCGCTCGGCCGAACGCCTCGCTTACCGCGACCTTTCGCATGCGCCGGACGGATACCGCCAGCACAACAGCCGTCAGGGCCAGCATGATGAGACAATGCAGCGGCCAGGAGAAGCCCCTGGGGACACCGCTTTGGAACAAGAACTTCGCATTCACGGCGGCAAAGGCCCAAAAGGGATTGGTCAGGACAAGAATAGACTGAGTTGTATTCTGGTCAAATATGAATTTGCGGTATGCGGCGAGCAGGGTAAACAAAGCGGGGACAGCCCCGAAGAGCACCATGTACCACATGATGGTCACCAGGATGACGGTGTGGGTCTGACGATAGATCATGGACAGCAGCAGACTCAGTGTGCCCGCCAGAAGCGCTGCGGTCAGACTGATGCAAACGCTTGAGATGACGTAGGCCCACGTGACGCCGCCGAAGACGCGGACGACGGCCAGCAGGGGCAAGCTAATTGCCAGCAGAAGTGTGACTTGAAGCAGCTTGCTGAGCAGTTTGCCCGCGACGATCTGGAAGTGGCGGATCGGCGTGGTCATCAGGACGGCTAACGTGCCTGTGCGGACCTCATCGCTGACCGAAGAGCTGAGCATCACGACCGCGACAAGCTGAGCGACGACAAACTGGAACCAGACGATGGAGGCGATCACGGTCCGCCCGATCTGCGAAAGCCGCGAGACCTGATAGACCACCGTGCCCGAGCGGCGCGTGCCCAGGACGGAGTACCACACGGACAAGACAAATACGCACAGTGCGGCGATATAGGCGCAGCGAAGAACATAGCTCCTGCGCCTCCGACTGCAAACGCGGAGTTCCTTGTCGAAGATCGGTCCCGCCAGCCATGACAGGCCCACAAAGCGTGAAAGTGAATTGGCCAAAACAGCACTCATGGTCATCTCAGGCAACGATCAGAAGATATCGCGTCTCAATCGCCCGACCGCGCGCCGGGCAAAGGCGGCGCCGATCCCTCCTTTTATCAGAGCAGCAATGACTGGAACTACATAAATCACCCACGGCATACCCCGTTGAGCTATCGTCCTGTAGAAAAGAAAACGAACGGGATTGAAAATCCCACAAAAAAGATACGTCACCACAAAATACAGTCCTGCTGTAGCGCCAACCGATGCTGTGGTCGTCTTCAGACGAACACCGAAGTAGAGGCCCGAACCAATCACAAAAAGGACAGAGCCTATAATGCTACAAGCACTCTCAACCATCGAAAAAGACAATTGGGCAATTGAGATACTATGAAGATTGCTACCATAGCGGAACACCCTAAACCAGATGAGTACAAAATACAGCAGGATCAATGGCGCGTTCCGACGAAAGGCGACAATGGCTTTGCCACGTACAATCTCATTATCGCTCAGCGGCGTGGTCAGAAGAACGGGCCACGTTCGAGCTTCCTTCTCTTTAGTCACACTCCCGGCAGAGCACACGGCCAAACGAATCATGGCCATAAGGTAGAATCCCGTCACGAGCAAGCCACTTGCGACGTTCATTCGCCCCATGAGACCGGTACAGAGTATCATGATGACCGACACAACAAAGGCTCCGACGAACAAGGCGAACATCGCGTTTTTTTCCTTGCTCCGTCCCAGAATCGCCGTGCGCATCTCTTTCCAAACGATGGGCGGACCGGTGACTTGCCTGACAGACTGATCTCGCGCGCGGCCGGTAAGAGCACAGATTCTTCGCGTCAGCCTGAACTCGAACGGCTGCCGG
>CAYZAH010000233.1:0-6501 GCA_964475805.1 uncultured Pirellulales bacterium
AGCTTTTGAGAAATCGCAATTAAAAGCGACCCACGAATCCTTTCTTGGGCGTTTAAAATAAGATGAGAACCGAAGGTTTTGTTCGAAACTGAAATTTCGGACAACGGAGAGCTTTTGAGAAATCGCAATTAAAAGCGACCCACGAATCCTTTCTTGGGCGTTTAAAATAAGATGAGAACCGAAGGTTTTGTTCGAAACTGAAATTTCGGACAACGGAGAGCTTTTGAGAAATCGCAATTAAAAGCGACCCACGAATCCTTTCTTGGGCGTTTACTTTTAGTAAACTTATTAAAGGAACTTTTCCGCTAAATATTTATATGCGCCGGTAGTATAGTGGCAGTATAATTGGCTTCCACATTAGGCGATTTAATAGAATAAAATTGAAGAAACCAATTGACCCGGGTTCGAATCCCGGCTGGCGCATCGCGAATCCCTCCCGCGCGCACAAAAATCAAAAATGGAAGAACAAAACAAAAACTGGCATGACAAATATTACAAGAGAATGCTTTTAATTCCAATAGCAATTTTGCTCTTTTCATTTATTTACTTATTTATATTTTATTCAGCTAATCATGATTTTATTTATAGAGACATCTCTTTAACAGGGGGGACATCTGTAACGCTTTATAACAGCACCCTTAATCCTGATAAAATAGCGCTTGATTTATCTGGACAGCTTGAAGACATTAATACAAGAGTTGTTTACGACCTTGTGACGCGAGAACAGGAAGCCCTTATTATTGAAACAAAATCCGACGGAGATTTAACAAGGCAGGTTCTTGAAAATTATCTGGGCTATCCCCTCACCCAGGAAAATTCAAGTTTCGAATTCACAGGTTCAACATTAAGCGAAAATTTCTTTGAGCAACTTGTGATAGCAATATTAGTAGCCTTTATTTTTATGGCAATAGTTGTTTTTATAATCTTCAGAACTTTTGTTCCTTCTACAGCTGTTATTATTTCTGCTTTTGCTGACATTGTGATGACTCTTGCATTAGTGGACATTTTAGGAATTAAAATGTCAAGCGCGGGAATTGTAGCGTTTTTAATGTTGATAGGTTACTCTGTTGATACAGACATTCTTCTTACAACAAGAATCCTCAAGAGGGGAGGGGCATCTTTAAATCAAAGAATTTTCAGAGCATTTAAAACCGGAACCACAATGACCTTAACATCTCTTTTTGCGGTTGTTTCTGCATTAGTAATAGTCGCTTCTTTCTCAGTAATCTTAACGCAGATTTTCACAATACTCGCAATAGGTTTAAGTTTTGATTTAGTAAACACCTGGATAACCAATGTGTCAATATTAAAATGGTACGTGGAGAGGAAAAAATAGGAGAAAATTAAAATGAAAAAAAAATTAGGATTGAAAATATGGCTTTTGATAATTGTTCTTGTTTTTTCAATAGTTTCAATAATTAATTTTCAGGGAATTTTCTCAAAGGGAGTTTTGATAACAAGTGTTGAACTAAATTCAACAGCATTTGAACAGGGTTTAAGAGAAGGGCAGATAATCACTTCTATCGACGGAAAAGCAGTAAACAATCTAGCAGATTTTACAAAGATTATACAAGCAAAATTCCCTTCAGATGAAAATGTAAAAACAATAATTAACACAGACGATGTTGAAGCGATTTTGTTTACAGAAAATGCGCCTGAAATTACTGTTTCAGACATTCCCAAAACAAATATTAAAACTGGTTTGGATTTGTCAGGTGGCGCAAGAGCATTGGTTAAAGCAGAGAACAAAACTCTCACGCAATCAGAACTAAATGACCTTATAGCAATAACAAATAACCGCCTGAATGCATTTGGGCTTACTGATGTAAGTATCCGTCCTGTGACTGATTTAGAAGGCAATAACTTCATGTTAATTGAAATTGCAGGGGCAACTCCGGATGATTTGGAGCAATTAATTTCTCAGCAGGGAAAATTTGAAGCAAAAATTGGCAATGATACTGTTTTTGTCGGGGGAGAAAGAGATATTGCTTCAGTCGGAAGAAGCGGACAGGAAGCATATGTCGAGAGCCCGCAAAAACTTTCAGACGGAACTTATGCTGCAACTTTCAGGTTCAGTGTTTTTCTAAGCCAGGGCGCTGCAGAAAGGCAGGCTGAAATCACAGAGGACATTCCGGTAAATTCAACTCCTCAGGGAAATTATCTCGCGCAAAAACTTGATTTTTATATTGATGATAAATTTTTAGAAGGGCAGAGTTTGTTAATAAGTGAAAGCCTTAAAGGAATTGTTACAACACAGATTCAAATTTCAGGTTCAGGCTCAGGGGATACAGAAGAGGATGCGTATAATTCTGCAGAAGAAGAAATGAAAAAATTGCAGACAATTCTCATCACCGGAAGCCTCCCGTTTAAACTTGAAATAGCAAAACTTGATACAATTTCTCCGACACTCGGAAACCAATTTATTAATTTAATACTTCTGGCAGGACTTGCAGCATTGCTTGCAGCATCAATAGTTATTTTTGTTAGATACAGAAAAATTAAATCCTCGCTTGCAATGCTTTTGATAAGCACTTCTGAAATAATAATTATCCTCGGAATTGCTGCTTTTATTGATTGGAATCTTGACCTTCCAAGCATTGCAGGAATCCTCGCGACAATTGGTACAGGACTTGATGATCTGATAGTTGTTCTTGATGAAGCAAAAGAAGGAACTCACCTAAGCATCAAACAAAGAATGAAACGCGCATTTGCAATTATCCTTGGAGCATATTTTACCTCCCTGGTTTCATTATTCCCTCTTTTATGGGCTGGCGCAGGTTTATTGAAAGGTTTTGCAGTAACGACAATAATCGGAATAACCGCCGGTGTCTTAATAACGCGCCCTGCATTTGCTGAAATTGTAAAAAGATTTCATGATTAATTCTCCTAGGCAATCCTTAAAAACTTATTTTCTCTTTTGATTAAAATGCCAAAAAAAGAAGCATTAGGAAATTTTGCTGATGCAAAAAATTTAAAATCAGAGACTATAAGAAATTCTTTTTGGAATATTGTTTCAAGAATAATCGGAAGAGGAGGGGGATTTATATTCGGTGTTATTATTGCGCGTCTCTTGCTCCCTGAAAAATTCGGTCTTTATAGTATTGGTCTTGCAGTAGCTTCTATTTTTTTGGTTTTTGTTGAGCTTGGTTTTAACACCTTAAATGTAAAATATGTCTCAGAAGAACTGGGCAAGAAAAAACCCGGTAAAGCTTCAGCAGGTTTTAAGTACCTCTTGAAAAATAAATTTGCCCTCGGGATAATAGCAAGCATTGTATTTATGCTATTAGCAAAGCCTCTTTCTGTTTATGTTTTCAAAAAAGACTTAACAACAATCTTTTTGTTTTTTTCTTTATATGTTCTGATTTTTTCACTTGAAACTTTTTTTGAGTCTTCTTTTTATGCAGTCAAAAAAATAAAAACAATAGGCAAGAAAGAATTTCTTTTTCAGTTAATAAAAATCTTTCTTGTGCTTGCCTTTTTCTGGATTCTTCCGGAAGAGTATTATATTATCGGGGTTATAACTTCAATAACTTTTGCGTTATTTATTGCAATAATTTTTATGGTTTTTAAAATAAAAAAAGATTCTCCGTATCTCCTGGGGGAATCGTCTTCTTTAAAACAAGATGAGAAAAGGAAATTAATTAAGAACCTTATTCAGCTGGGCTCAATCGGGCTTACTGCTGCAGTGTTTTCATACATGGATTCGATTATGATAGGGCTTTTAGTTCCTTCTGGTGAGTTTGTTGGTTATTACAGGGCAGCTTTTAATCTTGTTTTTGCCCTGGCAACAATCTTCCTTATGGGGAATATTTTCACCCCGATTTTCACGCAGGTAAATAAAAAAAATCTGCAAAAACTCTTCAGAGAATTCTTTAGATATTCTGTTTTAATAAGTGTTCCTTTGATTTCAGGGATAATCCTTTTTAATCGTTATATCATTAAAACAATATATGGGGCAGAATATCTCCCTGCGAGCCTGCCTCTTATAGTTTTGAGTTTTTTAATTTTTGAAGTTATTATTTCAAAACTTTTCAGTTCAGTACTTATAGCAAAAGACAATTTAAAATTCTTAACAATTTTCACTATTGTAATTGCAGCCCTTAATATTGTGCTAAATTATGCACTGATTAATTACTTCCTTAATTTTTCACAAATTCTTGGAATGCTCGGAGCCGCAATCGCAACAGTAATTTCAAGATACTGCTTTATGATAGGGGTCTTTATTTTCCTTAAATCCCGGTTTAAACTTTCTCCTGATTTAAAAATAATTTCAAAAGCAGTAACAGCGTCTTTAATCATGGTGTTTATCTTATATGCAATCAATTTTAAGTTTGTGCACAACATGAATTTAATTATTGGCTTAAGTGAAGTTGTTTTGGGAGTTATCATTTATACAGGGACAATGTTTTTATTAAAAGGAATCAGAAGAGATGATTTTACAAATTTAAAACTTTTATTTAAATAATTCTATTATTTGAGCTGAAACTTCAAGAGAAATTTTATCTATTTTTTTGTTTGTATTAATGACCTTGAATTCTTTTCTTGTTTTTGCCAAATCATCAAATAATTTTAATTGAGAATTTATTTCTTTTATTGTTAATTCCTGTTTTCTCGTGTGTATTTCTTCTGCAGAATTTTTCAGGTAAAAAGTAATGTGCGGTTTTCTCATGCTTTTAATAAGGATTTTTTTTAGTTTTGGATTATTTCTAAAAGTCAAATACATGTATCTATCAGACAAAATTATCTTTCCTGAATATATCCAGAATTGTATTTTTATAATTTTTTTAATTAAGTCAAGGCTTCTTTTTATTTTGTTGTAAGTTCCTGTTGAAAACCGGATATATTTTTTTTCAAGTGGAAACAATTTCAATTCTTTTTTAACTTGTTTTATTACAGTTGTTTTTCCTGCGCCGTCAGGACCAACAAAACAGATTAATTTTCCTTTGTTAAAATAAAATATTTTTCTTGCGAGATTAGTGAGAATTTTTTGATAAAGAGGCTTTTTTATTCTCTTATCCCAATTAATTGGCACAAAAAAATTCTTAAATTTTTTAATATTTTTTATTTTGTCTGTTTTTGTTAAATCAAGTTTTATTAAGCCTGATGTTTTATCAAAATAAAAATAAAATTCATGCGGTTGCGTATAATAATATTTGAAAAAATCCAACTTCCTTATTAATTCCAATGCTTTTTGGTAATCTTGTTTTTCAATTAAAATATCAACATCTCCGTTTGGGGTTTTAGGAAGTGTCTTGTATTTTCTTAAAACACAATATTTAATTTTTTTATTATTAAATTCATCAAATAGTTTTTTTAATATCATTTTCTTTTTGCGTAGACAAAAAATCTCGCAATCCAGTAAAAATTTCCGACAATAGTAAAAATCCAAAGGAATAGTGGGATATAATTAACAAAACCTGAAATGCTCATAACACTTCTTTGAACTTCTGCGCTGAATTCCAACGCCTGTGAAGGAACGATTCTTCCAGATTTTTTATTTATTTTCTCTCTTAATTTTTTTCCTGCATTGTTTTTGCTACCATAAATTTCCTTGGCTAAATGAGAAAACAAATTCATCATCAGAAGTCCCAGCAATCCGAAAAAACCTAAATACCAGATAAATACTTCTCCTGTTCTTGCAAAGTACCCTCCTATTGCGCCAATAAAAATAATACTCATTCCAAAAACACCAAGTCCTTCGTCGAGAAGCTGCCCGTATTTGCTTGCAATTCCCTTCATCCTCGCAAGCTGCCCATCCATTCTGTCCATGAGTAAAGAAATCTGAATCAAAAAACCTGCAATAATTAAAAATTTCCATTCACCTAAAAAAAATAAATATGCACTAATAAAATCCAAAAACAAGCCGAAAAAATTAAGATGAGTCGGATGAATCTTTGTTTTAGCTATTTTTTTCACAAAGAAATATGCAATTTTATCATAAAATACTTTAGCAAAAAACGTGTTATCTTTTTTAACCACTTCCATGCCCTATAAAGTTTTTTGCTGTTTTTAAGTTTATTGAAGGAATAGTATTTTGAAGTATATATCTATAGATATAACATGGAAAACTCATCAATTGGAAAGGGCTTGTTTATTCCTGAATTATTATTCTTTTTATCACACATAAATTTAAATAATAATTTTTTTAGCTAAATTAATGAAAAAATATTTTATTACTGGCGGAGATGGGTTTGTAGGATTTCACTTAATCAAAGAACTTTTAAAGGATACTGCAAATAAAATTACTTCCTATGATGCTCATAAGCATTTTCTTGATGTAGATAAATCTAATTGGTTTGATTACCAGAAATATAGAATTAAAAAACTAGATGATTTTGATGGTGAAAGATTAAAACGTATAAGAGGGGATGTTACTGATTCAGGAAGATTAAGAGAAGCACTTTATGATTCAGGACCAGATATCATAATCCATCTTGCTGCTTTGCCTATCGCTGCTGTAAGTAATAAATACCCTAAAGAAGCCCAAACAAATATATATGG
>CAYZAH010000234.1:0-6491 GCA_964475805.1 uncultured Pirellulales bacterium
CTCCTCGTACCGGAGGTGCGATGAGAGACGACTGTTTAGGTGCTCGGCAATCTCTCAGAACGGCCGCGTTCAAACGGTCGGACTCTGCAAGCTCGATCGCCTCGAGAACCCTGCCTACTATCTCAGCAATGACCTCGTGTTCCTCCATGAAACGGCGGAGAACCGGCACCACGTCCGGCTCGACCCGACCGAGACCCGGGAAGACCTGACGATCCTCGATCTGATGGTGCATGTGAGGAGCATGCAGAACCCCGAGCAAAACGAGCCGGCGGCAGAGTATCCCTGCCGCGACGAGAGCTCATGAACGATGGTACGCGCTCGGGTAATGGCGCCTCGTCCGGCGATGAAGTCCTCGATAACCGAGAGCAGCTCTCGGGACTCGGCACGAAGATGGTCGTGAATTCGTACAAGCTCACCACCTGCTCCCCGCGCACGCTCCCGCCCGTTGCCCTCCGCCTCACGCCGTGGCCCATGCCAGAGGGGGCGAAGGCCCTCATCATAATCTGGCAGCTCTCCAGCCGTCACTTCCCCGTGGCACTCCCGAGACTCAAATGGCGCATTCTGATCTCGAGGCTATATCCGATTTAACTGATAATCAATACCGATTTGGTTTTCGCGAGCATCGTGATTGCCTTCAAGAGCGTCAAACGGACGGCTTGAAGAGTCTTTGCCAGAAAGGAATCGTCGGGCCGCCCCTCGCGGAACCTTCAGCGCGGACCGTTCTCACGTCAACCCTTGGATCTTGCTCGTTGCCGTGGCCTTCGCGACGTTCACGGTCATAGTTGGCGCGACGACACTCAAGCTTGTCCTGCCTGCCGTTGCGCGAAGTGTCCGCCATGATTGCCACCGTTCGGCGGGCCCGTATCGCTCACGGGCTTGTGCTCACGGGATCGGTTCCCATGTGGGGGCGTATCGGCGATTCCCCTGATCACAAGCCGGTCTTCATCTCGGGCGTGTTGATTTCCGCTACGGTGCCGCCGAAACGACGCGGAACGGCTACCGGACTGCTCGTCACCTTCCGATTCTCAGGGCAGGGCCCCGGTGTGGCGTTTGGTGACAGAAGTCTCCTAAGATTTCAACGCACCCGCCGTCAACCCGCGAACGAAGTACCTCTGCGCGAAGATGAGCAGAAGCAACACAGGGATCGCCGTGAAGAGCGAAGCGGCGGCCATCTGATTCCAGTAGATATTGAAGGCGGTAATGAACTGCGCCAGTCCCACTGAGACGGTGAGTACGTGCTTGTCCTCGAGTAGGGCTACCGCGAACGGGTATTCACTCCAAGTGAGCAAAAAAGTCATGAGGCCGATAGTCACGGCGCCGATCCGTGTCAGCGGGACCGTAATGATGAGGAATGCGCTCCATGGGGTGCATCCATCCACCGATGCGGCCTCCTCGAGCTCGACCGGCAGATTTTGGAAGTAGCTGTAGGAGAGCCAACAGGCAAACGGGGTTTGGAAGATCAGATAGACGAGGATGAGCCCGATCAGCGTGTTGTAGAGCCCCATCTTGGAGATGATAACATAGGCGGGAATCATCAACGCCGGACCGGTGAAGAGCTGCGCTACCAGAAGGGCGAACAACATGAAAGTCGACCCTCGCAACCTGAAACGAGCAAGACCGTATCCTACGATCGTCCCGAAAACAACGACGAGGACGGTTGTCACCACGGCAACTAAGAGCGTGTTCAGGAAGAACCGCACCCAATCTGTTGAGTAGCCCGACGGATTGAGCCAGACCTCGATTATCGGTTTGAGCGTGGGGTGTTTCGGAATCCAAACGATGGGGATCTTCTGGACATCCGCAGTCGTTTTGAAGGTTGCCAGTAGCAGCCAAACGACAGGAAAGAGAACGATCACCAGGACTATTGCCGCCAATACGGTGCGACCCACGGACACAGCGTTTCGACGAGAGCTCAGATCCGCCATCGCTTCATGCCTCCTGCGCCTTCTGAGTCCTGCGAAAGAAGTACACATAGATCACGCTGATCACGAAAAGGATAAGGAAGTTGACCATCGTCACTGCCGCCGCCTGACTGAGCTTGGTATATTGGAACCCCAACTTGTACATGAAGACCGGGAGGGTCTCGCTGTAGTAGAGCGGCCCGCCACCGGTCATCACGTTCACGAGTACGAGGTTGTTCATGATCCAGATCATGTTCAGCAGTCCCATCGTGAGCACCTGATATCGAATGCCCGGCAGCGTGATGTGAATGAACCCCTGCCACCCGTTCATTCCATCTACTCGGCCCGCCTCATAGAGGGTGATATCGATCATCTGTACGGCGGATGCGACGACCAGAGAGAACAGGGGGAAGAGACGCCACACGATGACGAAGATCACCGAATACAATACCGTACCCGGGGTTCCGAGCCATGCGAAACCACCGTGGAGGATTCCCACGTCGTTGAGCAACGCGTTGATGACGCCATTCTGAGTGCCGAACATCCATTTCCACAGTCCGGCTACGACTACTCCGGGGAGAACCCAGGGTACGAGCATGAACGAGCGGGCAAAGCGAGAAACCCCGCGTGCTTCGCTCAAGATCGTTCCGATGATCAGTCCGAGCAGGACGACCGCAGCAGTTGAGATGCTCACCCAGATCAACGAGTTTTTGACGGCGGCAAGCATTTCCTCGTTATGAAAGACAGCTGAGTATGATGTGAATCCAATGAACCGAACCGATTCAGTGCCGATCAAGTCGACGTTTTCGAATGAGAGCACGAGGGTGTACGCCGCAATCCCCACCATCGCTCCGAAGACGACGATGAAGACAGGCAGCACCATGGAGTATCCCATGCGTCTCTTTTGTTGTTCGTAGGTCAGCGCTCTTGATCGACGACTCATCGCCCTTTCTCCGATTCTGATGCGTCGCTCGGGAGCTCCTCGCGGCGGCGCCGAGGAGCTTGGTCCCGATGACGCTTCTATCTATATATGCTCGTCGACCGCCCGATCAATTCTTGTTGGCATTGTCGTAGATCTGCTGGATCTGCGGCTCCGCCTGGTCGAGGGCCGCCTGTGCCGACGCAGCGCCCAGAAGCACCTTCTGGAAGGTATCGGTGAGCTTCGCCTCCGCCTCACTGAGTCCAGGGAACCCGGGCATTGACAACGCTCCTTCGAACAACGTTCCCTTCTTGTATTCGGCGGATAGATCCGGATACTCCTTGGCGAAGGGAGCACTCTCGAGGTTCGCCTTCATGATCGGAATACGACCTTGCACGACAGAACCGTTCCAACCCTCCTGGGCCTTGGGAGTCATCCAGAAGTTGATGTAGGCCATAGCAGCCTTGAGATCGGCGCACTGCCTGGTGATCATGTTGGCGACGGTGGGGGTCATGATGAAGCTTGCCTTCGGGAACTGACCCGAGATTTCGCTGCGAAGTGGGAAAGGAGCGATCTTGTAGGGAAAATCCGCTGGAGCACCGAGTGACTGGCGCAGAATCGGTGCAAATGACATGGTGATTGCCATCGCGGCCTTCTTCTGGAAAAACAGCTCCATCGATTGCCTGAAGTTCGTGTCGGTGAATCCCGGCTGGGCCACCTTGCTGAGCTTCTGATAGAGGTCGAGCGTGTCGACGAAGCCCGGGCCGTTCACGTGTGCTTTGCCGTCATGGATCCATCGCCCGCCGTTTCGGTATGCGACACCGACAAAGATCTCGAGATCGTTCGGTGCCTTCGAGCCCGGGAGGGCAATCCCGCTGACTCCTCCGGTATTGAACCGCTGCGCGAGGCTCAAGAGCTCGCTCCAGCTCTTCGGCGGTCGTGCATTGCCGCTGGAATCGACGACCCCGGCCGCCTTGAACATCTCGGTATTGTAGGCAAGCATCGGCGCCATATCCACGAAGGGAGATACCGCGTAGACGTGCCCGTTGTAGACCCCGGTGTTCCATCCCGCGGGCACGAACTCCGGTTTCCATTTGTTCACCATTGCAGCGTCTATTTCATCGAGCGGTTTTATGATTTTCAGGCTCACGTATTGAGGTATACTCTGACCGTCCGAGAGCAAGATGTCCGGAAGGTTGTTGGCCTGATTGGCGCTGATGACCTTCGTTCGTCGCTCCGCGTAGTTCTGATAGACCCAGTCAATCTTGATGCTCGGATTCTGCTGTTCGAAGACCTTAATCTGTGACAGCATGTACTCGCGTTCGTTTTGTGGAGAACCGAACTTCCAAACGCGGAGTGTAGCCGCTCCGGAGGTTTGTTTCTGAGTACCCGCGGGCTCCTGTTTTCCGCCGGCCCAGGCAAATGAAACCAAAACTACCGATATCACGACGCAAAGCGCGATACGGGAAACCGTTCTGTTTCGCATTGTCATCTCCTTCATTCCAAAATTGTCTCAGGTCAACGACCCGATGCGCTAAACGATTTGACTCACCATGTCCAGGGGACGGTACCGTCGGCGTCCACCTCGTAGCCCCATTCCCTTATGTACTCGAGCCCCGGTCGAAACCGATCCCCCCGCTCGTCGAGCGCGGTCTGGAGCTTTGACTCAAGTTTCGAAACGACCCCTTCGTGCGCTGGCTCAGCAATCAGGTTCTGCCGCTGAAACGGATCGTGTAGGTTGTCGTAGAGCAGCCATGGTCCGCTGAGATCCCTGACGTAGGTATACCTCAGTGTCCGTAGCCCTCGGTACTCACGCCCTGTGAATCCGTGCTCGCCCCCGTCTTTGTCCCGTCGCCATTGGCCGAAGGCGTGGTAACACGCGAGGAGTGAATGATCGGCCGGATTGCCCACAGACGAATCGGTGAGAACCGGTGCGAGGTCGAAGCCGTCGATGTCGTCCGGAGGGCTGATTCCCGCCAGCGAAAGAAGAGTCGGCATAACGTCAGGGGCATCTATGAATACCCCCTCGACGTCTCGCCGCTCTCGTCCAAGCCGTTCCGGGTACCGTAGAAGAAAAGGCACTCGAATTGACTCTTCGAACGGAACCTGTTTCTTCCACATTCCCTGGGAGCCGAGCATGTCGCCGTGATCGGAGGTGAAGACGAAGATCGTGTTGTTCGCGATTCCCTTGTCGTCGATGGTCTTCGTCAGAGCACCGACGCAGTTGTCGAGTGCAGTGCAATGGGCATAGTAGCCGGCCAGGAGCTCGCGCGCCGGGTGGTGCATGGACTCCGGTACATTCTCTCGGAGCCGAATCTTGTCCGGGTCGTACATTCGACGCGTCTCGAAGGGAACGAGATCATACGGGGCGTGCGGCGGTCCCCACGAGAGGACCATGAAGAAGGGCTTATCGTCGTCATAGGATTCGATGTATCGAATGGCGTCTTTGGTTTGGGCGTATGCGTCGTATCCGTCCCACAACCGTTTCTCTTTCGAGTCGCCCGCGTAGTAATAGGATTCCTCATAGGTGTGGGTGCATTCCAGCGTCTTCCAGTACGCAAACCCCTGGCGACGCTCTGGAGGAATGTAGGAGCTTCGACCGTGCCCGTCCACGTGCCATTTGCCGATGTAGGCCGTATTGTAGCCTGCACGTGCAAACTCATACGCGATGCTCGTCCGCTGGCCCGTCAGAGGCACATCGTTCACGAAGACGCCATGATTCAGGGGTCTCATCCCGGTGAGGAGGCTGCCTCGATAAGGGGAACAGACCGGGCAGGCGGAGGTCGCGTCGGTCAGGTTGAGGCTTTCGTTCGCCAGAGAGTCGATATTCGGGGTACGGACGTTCGGATTACCGCCATACCCGACGGCTTGCCCTCTCCATTGATCCCCAAACACGAAGACTACGTTCGGCTTTTTCAAATTCCGGCACGGCCGCGTATTCGCGCGAACCTTCCCCTTCACCAAAGTCATACGATAACAATGATTGTTACAACAACTATTATATCATATGTAATCGTATTTGCAACCTTTTTTTCATTGCTAAACCTGTGGGAACGGATTATTAATATAGACATGGAATCAAATGGCCCGTTGCGACACACGGGTACACGGCACCGGAGTAGAAGATGAGCCCAACGACACAGACCAAACCGCAGAAAACCGGTACCTCATTCGATCTGGACAACGCCGTCGGTTTCGTAATCGAAGTCACAGAACAGCTGATGAAACGAGAGCTTCGCAAGAGCTTCAAGAACCACGGGCTCGACCTGACACCCTACCAGTGGATTGTCCTCTACAGACTCACTCAAACCGACGGACTCAATCAGGCCGAGATTGCTGAGCTCACGACGCGCGATCGGCCCAACATCACGCGCATCATCGACGTCATGGAACGCCGCGGGCTGATCGAACGCAGGTCGAGCTCCGCGGATCGTCGCGTAAACAGGGTGTTTCTGACCGATGACGGGCGGAGGGTTTTCGAACGGCTTCCGAGAATTGTCTCGGAGCATCTCAACCGTGCCACTGACGGGATTCCGGCGAAGGATATAGAGGTCACCAAGTCCGTTCTCCGCCGGATGGCACGCAATCTTCAAGAGCATTCGGCGCAGCAGTAGTACAATCACGCAAAGACGGCTGTCAAACGGTTTGCGGAATTTCGAGATTCGAAACGG
>CAYZAH010000235.1:0-6485 GCA_964475805.1 uncultured Pirellulales bacterium
CACCCTCGGCGACAACATCGACGACCGCGTCGCCGAATTGCGCCTTGCCGGTGGGTCTCAGCGTCAAAACCACCTGGCCGCGATCCCCCACCGTGACACTCCGGGTTTTGTCTTCAGGCGAGGTTGTCATGCTGATACGGGCGGGACCGCCTCCGGCCGCAACCGCCGGTACGAGGAACAGGCCGCTGAGGAACTCGTTCCTGGTCTCCGGCAGATACTTCGCGACCAGCCGCGCCAGGACGACAAAGCCGATGACACCCAGGCACATTCCTATGACACTCGACGTAAGGTCACTCCACGCCAGCGCATCTTCCGGCCACGGAAATCTATCTGGGGGATTCTTGACGAGCATAGCAAACAGGCCGGCCAACATGAAGACGATCCCCATCACGCCGGCGATCCCGAAGCCGGGCAATACGAAGATCTCGACCAGCAATAACAGCACACCCACAATGAAAACAACGATCTCCACCCAGTTAGCCATCCCGATGAGATATTTGCTGCCCACGATAATGACGAAGCACGTCACGGCGACAAGACCGGGAAGCCCGAAGCCGGGTGTCGTAAACTCGATATAAGCCCCCAACAAGGCAATCATAACGAGAATCCCCATTACCGCCGGCGAGTTCAGCCACCGGACCATCTCTTCCGACCAGAGCGTATGGAATACCATCGGTCGGCCGGAAAAAACCACGCCGTCCCGCTTAGCCAGGAATCCGAGCACGCCCGCCCGGTCCTTAACCACCGCCCTGGCGATCCCGTATTCGGCGGCCTGGGAGGCGGTCAGCGTCAGAAGCTCGTCGTCATCGACGATGAGCTTGCGATCCGCCAGATCATACTGATTGGCGTCCTCGGGCAATTGCTGATCCTCGAAGAACTCATCCTTGCCCGTTTGCAGATTTCTTACCTTATAGACCTTGGTTTGCATCGTGACCATGGCCTTGAGCAGCGGCTTCGGATAGCCGTTCGCCTCCGCCGCTCGCATGAAAGCGGCCCGGGTGAAACTCTCGATCTTCTCCCGCTCGACGCCTTCGAGCGTGCCGCCCATCGAAATCGGCGCGCAGTCTCCGATGGTGGTGTTCTTTCGCATGATGATGTCTTTGCACGAGACGCTGATCATCGACCCGGCCGAGATGGCTTCCGTGGTCACGTAGGCCACCGTATGGGCGCGTTTGCCGACGTCCAGTATCAAGTACTTGGAGATATCGTCCGCTGCTTTGAGCAGTCCGCCATAAGTTCCGATTTCATAAATGAGGTAGTCGGCTCCGTCGTCGAGGGCGGCCTCGCTTCTACGGCGGATGGACTTGTAGAGGCCGTCGTCAATATCGCCTTTGCAGACGATGACCGCTGCTTTTGCCTCGGGTAGAACTTCCCTGCTGGTATTAGGCTCCGCGCCTGTACTCGGTCCGGCGATCAGCAGCAGGCAAAACAGGCTACCCGCAACTATTCGAGATCCACGCTTCATACGATAGATTATACCCCCGGGGGATGCCGCTGGCAAGGCCGGCTCACGCGTCGGCCGCAATTTTTGGCTTGACGCCTTCCCATTGCAGACCGCCTATGATGGCCTGTGCGATGTTTGTGAGGTGATCCCCGATCTTCTCTACGTTGTCGACCAGGTCGATGAATACCAGCCCGGCCTCGGGCGTACAGACACCTTCCGTCATACGTTCCACGTGGCTCCGGCGGAAATCCATCTGCATCCGGTTGAGGTGGCTCTCATTCACCAAAGCGGCCCTGGCCTCCTTCAAATCGTTGCGCTCCAGGGCGGCGATGACGTGGTCGAACATCTGATCGATCTCCTTTCTGAGCACGTCCGCCTCCCCCAGCGCCGAATCGCTGAACGAGAGCTTCTGGCCGATCTTCCGTTCGCCGATCTCAACGATGTTGACAGCGTGATCACCGACGCGCTCGAGATCATTGACCGTGTGAAGAAGAACGGGCAATTCGATCGAAACCTCATCGGAGAGGTTCCGCCGCGAAAGCGCCGTGAGATAGGAGGTGATTTCGAGCTGCATCATGTCGATGAAGTCTTCGGTTCTCCTGACCGCCCCGAGTTTCTTCCTGGCGTCCGCGAGCATCCCACTGATACACTGTCGGACGGCCTGCTGCGCCGTGTTCGCCATCCGAACGATCTCACGCTTGGCCTGCTCCAGGGCGATCACGGGCGTATCTAACAGGTGCCTCTCCAAAGCCACAGGTTTCTGCGCAAGCTCGGTCTTGGTCACGGGGAAGATCTTTATCACAAGGACCACCAGCCAGCCGATCATGGGCAGAAACACGATGGTGTTGAAGGCATTGAACATGAAGTGTGCGAAGAAGATATGCCGCATGATCGTGAGCTGTCCCAGGTGCCCGGGAGTGATCCATTCCACCGCCCGGCTGAACCATCCGAGACATACCAGAGGCAGCATGTAAGCCACCCCGATTACGTTGAATATGGTGTGGCCCATTGCGGCCCGTTTGGCGTTCCGCGAGGAGCGCAGCGCCGCGATTTGCGCCGTGATCGTCGTTCCGATGTTGTCGCCCAAAACAAACGGGATAGCCACTTGCAGTGCCACGTGCCAGTCCGTGCCGAAGGCGCCCTGGAACGCCAGCATCTGGATCATGGCGATTGAGGCGGAGCTGCTCTGTAGAAGCATTGTGATAGCCGTACCCGCTATAACCGCCAGAACGGGCTTGTCGCCGAGCCATATCAGGGCGTGGCGAACGCCTTCGTGGTCTTTCAGCGGTGCGAACGCCTCTTTCATGAAGTAGATACCGAGAAACAGGATGCCGAAGCCCAGCATTACCTGGCCGATGCTCTTGGTCTTTTGCGTTTTGGCCGTGATACTCAGCAGGAAGCCGACCCCAACGACCGGCAGCGCGTAGGTAGTGATTTTGAAGACAGCCAGGACCGAGACGAGGCCCGCAGTGATGGTCGTGCCGACGTTGGCTCCGAGGACGACGGACAAAGCCTGTTTCAAGGTCAAGAGCCCCGCGTTCACAAATCCGACCGTCATAACGGTCGTCGCGGAACTCGACTGGATCAAGGCGGTTGTCAGGGCCCCGACAATTACCGCGATGGCCCGGTGCTTCGTCAGCGATTCGAGCAGGCTCTTTAGCTTCTGCCCGGCGACCTTCTTAAGGCCATCCGACATCAATCCCATGCCAAACAGGAAAAGCCCCAGGCCCCCCACCGTTCCGAAAATCATGTCCTTGAGCATGCTGGATTCCTGTACCGATAGCGTTCGATGGAAACGTAGACGATTAGCCCTTCACTCCTTGTGTGCCTATGACTTGGGGTGTTCTCATCATTGCCGGCTGTTTTACACGCTATATCCGCATGGTTCAAGGGGAAAACTCACCCCCTATGCCAGATTGTGGAGAATCTCCACCCCCTGCCGGATTTTCTCGTCGCTGGTCGCGTAGCTGATCCGGAAGTGGGTGTCTTTCTCGCTGAAGACATTGCCCGGTATGATGAGCACGTTGCTCTTGATTGCCTTTTCGACGAATTCCGTGGCCCCTGCCCCGCCTGGCGCTTTGACAAAAGCATAGAACGCCCCGCCCGGCTTGACCAGCTCGAACGCATCCTTCAAGCCGTCGTAGAGCAGGTCTCTCTTCTTTCTGTACGCATCGACCAGGTCGCCGACGTCGTAGTCCAATGCCGCGACGGCTGCTTTCTGGAAAGGCGTCGGCGCGCAGACGAATGTGTATTGCTGGAATTTGGTCATTTCTTCCACCACATTCCGAAGAGCCTGGCCGGCCGCCGCGTACCCCAAACGCCAGCCTGTCATCGCGTGCGACTTGCTGAAACCCCGTAGCAAGAGGCTCTTTTCGTAGACGGCGGCGATGCTCGGGCAAGGGCCGTCGTAACAAAAGGTCTCGTATATCTCGTCGGTCAGGACCACGACGTCTCGTTCGGCGGCGACCTCGGCCAGCGCCCGGATCCTTTGCTCCGAATACACCACCCCCGTCGGGTTGCACGGGGAGTTGAGGATAATCATCTTGGTCCGGTCCGTGATAGCCTCGGCGATCCTTTCGACGGGCAAATCAAAATCCGGATAGCTGTCCACGAAGACGCACTTGCCGCCCAGCATGTTGATTAAATGTTTGTATATGACGAAGTAGGGATCGGGGATAATGACTTCATCGCCGGGATCGATCAGCGTCAAAAACACTAACAAAAGCCCCCCGCTGACACCGCTGGAGACAAGCACGGTGGGATCCTCCCAGCCAAACTCCTTCTTCATCCGCACAGCGACCTTGGCTTTGAGCGTCTCATCGCCGGCCGTCTGCGAATATTTGTTCTGCCCCGCCCGAATGGCTTGAATCGCCTCCTCCTTCAGCGCCTCGGGCACGTCGAAGTCCGGCTGTCCAATCGAGAAATTCACCGGGTCATGCATCTGCGCCGCCAGCGCAAAAACCTTCCGAATCCCGCTGGCGTCAATCCTGCCTGCTCTATCTGCGATTATTTTTCTCATATCCCATGAATCATACTCGAAGGCGTGTCATGTTCAATGGCTAAACTGCATGAAAAGACCAAGATGTGCGATGAGAGTACTGTCATCATGACGGGGTCTGCCTGTGGCGACATCATTGAAAAGCTCAAGATTCATGCCAATGAAGAGGTCCGGCCGTGCCACCCGAAGAACGGATTCCACAGGGCCTATTCTTGGGCCTCGTGGGGTGGCTCCTTCTTTTTTCTGCTGAGCAGCTTTCTGACCTTGTCATGATACTTGCGCGGGAGCAGAGAGAGGAGTTTGCGCTCGAAGACAATCCGCAATCCGAGAAGCTCCAGGCCGATGAGCGCCAACCATGAGCCTGGGGAAAGCGGTGTCACAGCCGCCAGGACGCCGACGATGATGAGCAGCACACCCAGGGCTATTCTGAGAGGCTTTCGCATGTTCTCGGGCAGCCTAAGTGTCGAACGACATGGATTCGGCAAAGACCATCTGGAAGTCCGGCTCGTGGGCGATTTCGACGTATTCCATCCTGCGCGCCAGCTCGCGGGCCTGTTCGCGGCAGCCGCGGCTCAGGAGAATCATCTGTGCTCCCGACGCGGCCGCGTTGCCGATCGACCGGATCCGCTCGACGCCGACGGTGGGCAGCAGACCGATCCGCAGGGCGCTTTGCGGCCGAATGTAGTTGCCGAAGGCGCCGGCTAACAAAACGTGCTTGACGTCCGTATCTTCCAGGCCGATCTGTCTTTGTAGGAGCCTGATGCCTGCGCGAATTGCCCCTTTGGCCAATTGCATCTGGCGAATATCCTGCTGCGTTAAGAAAACCGGTTGCTCACTATCACTCGTGGCCGCGGCCAGAACGAAGCTCGGCTGCCCGTCCCGTTCGGCGATTCGTGAAAAGATAGCCGGCGGCAGGTCGTGTTTGAGCTTAGCCGGCTCCCCGAACCGCCCGGTGCGGTCGATGACGCCAAGCTCCAGCATGACAGCCACCGCGTCGATCAAGCCCGACCCGCATATCGAACGAGGCCGGCCGTTGCCTATCACGTCCAGATCGATGTCGTCTTTGCCAATAACAACGGCTTCAATGGCCCCTTCAGCCGCCCTGCTGCCGCATGTGATGCGCGCCCCCTCCAAAGCGGGTCCGGCGGCACAGCTCGCCGCATAGAGCCGATCTCTCGTACCGAGGACAATCTCGCCATTGGTACCGATATCGACGATAAGCGTCATCTCTTCGGCGGAGCCGATGTCCGCCGCCAGCGCCGCCGCCGTCGTATCGGCGCCGACGAAGCCGGCGATGTTCTCGACGGTGTGAATCCTTCCGGCGGGGTTTATTCGCAGGCTCAGGTCGCTGGCGGGCAGGTCGTGCGCGTCGAGCGAGTGGGCCCTATACGGTGCCTGGCCGAGTTGAACGACGGGCAACCTGAGCAGGATATGATTCATGGTCGTATTGCCGACGGCACACACTTCATATATCCGCTTAGCCTCGATATCAGCCTGCTCGCACAGCTTTCCGATGAGATCGTTGATGCAATTGATGATCGTCTCGTAAAGCTCGGCAGATCCCTTTTCCGTCTCGGCGTGGGCGATCCGGCTGACGACGTCATCCCCGAACTGCGTTTGGGGATTGAGAGCGGCTTGCGTGGCCCGGCATGATCCGCTTCTCATATCGATCAGCTTGGCCACAACAGTGGTCGTGCCGATATCGACGGCCACCCCGAATATCTCTTCGCCCTGCTCGGCCGTTACGTATCCTTTGTAGACGTCAAGCTCGAAAGCACATTGAGCGTCAATCCCTTCGGCGAGAATGCGCTGCTCGAAGAATCTGGAGCCGGCCGGTACGGTCACGATCAAATCGCTTTCGACGCGGTACTGACAGGCTAAGACCTCGCGGCGACCCGGCTCAAGAATGACCCGGCATTTCTTGCATGTCCCCCTGCCGCCGCAAACCGTGTCCAGAATGATACCGGCCTGGCCCGCAGCTTCGACAAGAGTGGCACCGGAATGAATGGTGATTTGTTTGTCGTCGGGCTTGAAGGTGATCGT
>CAYZAH010000236.1:0-6450 GCA_964475805.1 uncultured Pirellulales bacterium
TGAATCCGGCGGGGAGATTAGCCGCCCTGCCGTCCAGGCGTACGATCTGGTTATCGCGGCCGCTCCGCCGTCCTCTGGCAAGCTGTGTCACGGCGTCATGCTTTGCGAGGAACTCGTAGTACTTCTCCATGCTGACGTTCGCAATGCCGATGCTGTTGACCACGGGGTAGTCGTTCGGCTCGGTGAACTCGGCACCGGCAAACGCGGCCAGGTCGCCATAGGCCGTGCAATCCACGAAGCATTTGGCGTAGAACGCCTCGCGTCCCGAGCGGCTCTCGACGATCGCGCCCCTGATTCGGGGTCCGTCCATGATCGCCCCGGCCAGAAGCGTGTTGACGCACACGAAAACACCCGCTTCGACGAGCATCTCGAACGCAGTGAGCTTGTAGAGTTCCGTGTCGATACAGGTGCAGACCGAATCGTAGTCGTAACCCTGGGACATCTCGGCGTGTCCCGAAGTGCCGCCGACCTTCCAGAGGCGGTCGATGATCTGCTGCGGGATGCCTCGCACGACCTGGCATTTCTTGACGCCGGGGAAGGCCTTCCACAAATTGTAGAAGCTGTGAAGGGCCGTGCCGCCTTCGGTGGCGGTGCCTCCGGGGTAGCCCTTGACCTCAATGAGGGCGGTCTTAGCCCCCTGGCGTGCGGCGGCGATAGCCGCGACGACCCCGGCGGTACCGGCTCCGGCGACGACGACGTCGAACTTCCGGATGGGCAGCTTCTTCGCCGGCTCTTCGTAGAACGTTCCAGTCTGCCGGCCGGCCTGCGCCGGACTGTCCTGGGCAGCGCCCGCAAAAAGACCCATCCCGAGCATCAAACCGCGTCTGGAAAACTCTCGACGATCCATCTCAATCTCCTTCTTCAACAAAACGGTCGCCTCCGGCGCCGAGCCTTCACGTCGTACTCGGAGCCAACCGGCTAAGACCGACATGGCAACTAACGATGGCGACCGCCTTATTATAAGCGATGAGCCATGTATGACACAGACAAATTTCGAGCGACATCAACAGGAGGACAACTGGAAGAGATGGTCATTTAGAGCGTCGGCAAAGGATGTCGAGGTGTCACTGGTCTCTCGCGTTCCAAGGCGCGCGCCGCGACCGCGCCCTCAAGCCCCACTATTTCTGGTCAGGCGCGCTCTGCGCTCGGCTTACCCTACATCTACGTTATGACGTGGATGTCACTGCCGCCTCAAGAAGATCGTCGGTAATGATCCTCTCTCGTTTTGCCACGTCAACCCAGTCCGGCCTCGACAAGAACGTCACGACCTTATCAAGCTCTGTCCTGATAGCGTCGAGAAGAGTGACGGAGGTTTCTATGTCACCCTCCCGGCCGGCGCATTCAAGCTTGAAAGCAAGATCGGCCAGCCGCCGCGCAGCGATATTTCGACCCGCTCCCCTTATCGCGTGAGCATACAGTTTGATATTCTCCGCGTCGCCAGTGTTGACCGCCCGTTCCAGCCCGTCGAATCGGTCTCGGTTGTCCTTGACGAAGATCGGGGCGATCTCTCGAATTAGACTCTCATCACCCAATCGGCTAATTATGTGATCCCAGTTCAGTATCTCCCTGGAATCTTCATCTGGATTAGCGTTGTCCACTTCAACTCTATCTGAAGCGTGATTGGAGGAAAGGTCCTCTTGTTCTGTTTCCGGCGTAGTCGACGCAGCTTGCTGGTCCGAGGTATCGCTCGCCGCCAGGTAGTGGCGGATTTTTTCGATCAGCCGGAGGTGATCCAGCGGCTTGGACAGATAGTCATTGCAGCCGGCCACGATGCACTTCTGGTCATCCCCCTTCATCGCGTGTGCCGTCAACGCGATAATGGGCGTCTCGATTCCCTTGTTTCTGAGCTCTCTTGTAGCCTCGAAGCCGTCCATTCCGGGCATTTGAATGTCCATGAATATCAGGTCAAATTTCTGGTCGAGCGCTTTCTGCACGGCTTCCCGTCCGTCCGCCGCGAGCGTGACATCCAGTCCCATCTTGCTGAGCAACGCCTTGGCAAGGATCTGGTTGGTCTCAACGTCCTCGGCGACAAGCACACGGCCGGACAGCTTGCCGGGATTCACGACCTCAATCTTCTGACGGCCCCGTGTAGTGAGTTCGGCCGGCCCGACCACATCCGGGGAGAGTGACTTCGTTGAATCGAGGCCGGCGGGTATGATAAGTGAAAACGTGGAGCCTTTTCCTTCTTCGCTGCTCAGCGTAAGATTGCCACCGAGCAGCCGTGCCAGGTGCCCCGTGATCGCCAATCCCAGTCCCGTGCCGCCGTACTTTCGGCGTGTGCTCCCGTCGGCCTGGGTAAATGACTCGAAGATTCTCTCCCGGTCTCCGGATTTGATTCCTATGCCGCTGTCGTCAACGTCAAAGCGAATACAAGGCATCTTGTCATTGCGGCACTCCATCGTCACTCTCAAGCGAACGTAGCCGCAATCGGTGAACTTTATGGCGTTGTTTACGAGATTGATGAGACATTGGTGCAAGCGCTCCGGATCAGTGCGGATCCGAGTGGGCAATGGGCCGTTCTGCAAGATGCTGAACTCGAGCCCCTTGTCCCGAGCCGTGGGATGCAACAGCTCATCGACGTCGCCGAAGATTTGTGAAAGAGTACATTCGACCACGTCCATCTCGAGCTTGCCCGCCTCAATCTTCGAGAAATCCAGTATGTCGTTAATAATTCTCATGAGGTTCTTGGCGCTTCTCCAAATGAGATTGACATACTTCTGTTGTTCTTGTGTCAGGTCCTCCTGGGCCAGCACCTCACTAAAGCCGATGACACTGTTCATAGGTGTGCGAATCTCGTGGCTCATATTCGCGAGGAACTCGCTCTTGGCTTTATCAGCTTTCTCGGCTTCTTCGAGAGCGACCTTCAGCTCGCGATTCGCTTCCTCCAATTCGCGCGTTCGTTGCTGGACAATCCGCTCCAGCTCCTTGTGCTTGAGTCTTGCCTGCTTTGAGAGACGCCATTTCTCCGTGAGCGCGATGGCGAGCTGATAGACCTCTTCCTTCTCGAACGGTTTTTTGAGAATCAGGAGCTTTTCCGTCCTTCCCAGCCTCTTGACGATCTCGTGCCATTCATAGTCGGAGTAAGCCGTGCAGATCACAACCTGAAGGTCTGAATACTCATTCCAGATTCGCTGGATGGTCTCAATGCCGTCCCAACCCGGCGGCATGCGAACATCGACAAACGCCATGGCGTATGGCCGATCTTCCTTCAAAGCGTGCTGGATCTTCTCCAGACCCTCCTGCCCTTGAAAAGCAGAATCGACTTCGAAAATCTCCTGGTCTTTTTTGTCACGGATCCCCCCGAGGATGGCTGCCTCGGCCTGGTCAAAAGCGGAGGTATCCGTCACTGGGCTGGCGAGAATCACTCGGAAATCCTCGTGAATAGCTTCGTTGTCGTCGATGATCAGGATACGTCTATTCTTGTCGTTATCATCTGCATCCATCTGCTGTTACCTCCGATTTTAGGGGTAGTTCCAACGTAAATGTGGCTCCGTGCCCAGGGCCGTCGCTATGGACGGTCAGACAACCGCCCATCTCACGAGCGGCTAATGCGCTGCCGTGCAAACCGAAACCATGACCACCTGCCTTTGTGGTGAATCCGTGTGTGAATATCCTGGATAGATTCTCTCGCTCTATTCCAACGCCGTTGTCGGCTACTTCGATTCGCAATCTGTCCGGGCCGTGCTTGCCACATCGGATTGTCAATACTCTCTCTTGCCGGTCGCTGTCAGACAAAGCCTGCTTGGCGTTTGTCATCAAGTTGACGAGAATTTGCAGGATACGCTGCCTGTCCATACGGGCTCTCGGAAGCTCGGTCAGATCACGTCGAAGTTCGATGCCGTACCGTTCCATAGCGGCATGATTAATCTCTATGGCATCTTCTATGACCTCGTGAACGCTCACACACGCCTCAACGCCGCCGGACCGGGAATAGCTTTGTTGGGCTTTGATAATCTGGGTGACATGCTGAACGTTTTTCGTCAGGAATCTGAGCTTCTCCGTGATCAGCGTCTGCTCATCCACAATCAGTCGGGCCGCCTCCGTCAGGTACACGGGTATGTGTTTCCCCCGGTCATCCTGGGTCAAGAAAGTCCCAAGATCGCCCGTATGTTCGGCGAGGATATCCGTCACTCTCTTCAGATTTGTCGCCTTCGAGTTCGACAGCTTCTCATTGATAAAATTCGCCGATACGTTGATGCTATTGAGAACGTTCGCCACGTTATGGAGAACGTCGGTGGCCACTTCCGCCATGCCCGCTTTGCGCGACGCCAGCACCAAATCCTCATTCATCTTTCGCAACTCCGCTTCCCGTCGCTGGCGCTCGGTGATGTCTCGATCAACACCCCTGTATCCACAGAAATTACCTTCTTCGTCCACAATCGGCGTGCCGGATGTCTCGATCACGACCACACTGCCGTCCTTGTGGACGTTTTGGTTCACAAAACCCATGAAGCATTCTCTCCGGGCGAAAGTCTCAAAAGCCGCTTTCCTCAAGTCTTCTCTTTCTTCAGGCAGGAAAAAGGCATAGAAATGTTTCTTGCCGACGATTTCCTCCGGTTTGTAGCCGAGCACTCGTTCCACGACGGGGCTGGCATACGTGTACATTCCTTCAGCGTCCACTTCCCAGACCCAGTCGCCGGCAATCTCGACCACCTGCTTAAACCGCTCTTCACTTTTTCGTAGATCCGCTTCCGTCTTCTTGCCTTCGGAGATATCGCGCGCATACAAATTCACATAATCCCCGTCCAATATCGGAGCGATAACAAACGAGAAGATTCTGCCACTAATTTCCTGTTCTCGTTGCTGCGTTTCACCGGATTCGAACGCTTCGTCAATGAGGCCCCACCACTTGAAGGGAGCTTTTTCCCCAACACCCGACTTCAGATCCGCAAGTAACGGCAGACCGGCTTCGTTGCTATACAGAACAGTCCCGTTCTTGTGTACGCGGAGTACCGGACTCGGATTCTCAGAAGGGAATTTAGAGACACTTCTGATCTCTTCTTGCGCGCGTTTGTGCTCAGTGATGTCCAGTATCGCCCCGATCAAACCGCTGACCATTCCCTCAGTATCCGTGTAGACCGCCTTGTTGAAAATAACGTCTCGCAAGACACCCTGCGAATTCTTCACCTGAGATTCGTATTTCTGAACACCTCCATTTTCAAACAACTCTCTGTCCTTGGCATGATAATTCTCCGCAAGATCCGGAGGGTTGATATCGAACACTGTCTTGCCGATCAACTGCTGCTTTGTTGCGTCGAAGAACTTCTCGAACGCCTTGTTGAACCCCAAATAGCGTCCTTCCCTATCTTTGTAGAAGACCGGCGTTGGAATTGCATCGAGCAATGTATTTAGAAAAGCTTCCCTCTCCAGTAACATTTCCTCCGATCGTTTGCGAACGGTTATATCCCGGAACACACCGAGTATTAGTTCTTTACCGGCAATCTCAAGCAAACTGGCTTTGATGGCGACCTCTCTGATCTGACCGTCTTTCGTAACGACCTGTGTCTCGATAGTCTCGCCCCGTCTTTCGTTGAGATGCTGCCTGAATGACTCGCTTATTTCTTCATCATTCTCCTGCGGAGGATGAAGGATTCTTTGCGGTTGCCCTATCAATTCGGACTTCTCCCTGCCCGTTAATTCTACAGCAGCACGGTTACAATCAAGCACCAAGCCCGTGTGGGCATCACCAACAAAAATGGCATCCATCGCCCCGTCGAACAACATTCTGTACTTCTCTTCGGCCCTGCGCAAAGCCTCCGCGGCCTTCTTCTGCTCGGTGATATCACGAAGGATGCCCTGCACACCGAGGACGTTGCCTTCTCGCACAATGCATGTTGCACGAAACTCGACGTCGTGTGCCTTCCCGTCTTTTCCAACCAGAACGGTCTCATCTATGACGGTCTGGCCGCCGAGAATCCGCTTGAAGATTGGCATGATGACGGGTCTTTGGTCTTGTGCAATCCATTCGACGAAATGCCTGCCGACGACCTCCTCCGGCTCATAACCGAGCATCTCCCTCACCGAACTATTGATGCTCGTTACGTGCCCCGTGGCACCCAATGTGAACACGACGTCGACCAGGTTCTCGACCAAGTCTCTGTATCTTCGCTCGCATGTGTCAAAACGATCGCACCGTCCGCAGGGACCTTCGGCTTGTTTGTCCTGCAGGGCGCGAATCGTCCGTTCGGCCTCGGTCAAGCGTTTCTGAAGTTCCTCGTATGTTGGCTCTTTCGTACTCATTGCCGGCTTTCGGTAGATTCTCTTTCGGTCGTCTCTTGTCCTAGTTCGTGCTTCTCTGGATTATAAGGCGCCTGTTGCGTCCTCAGCGGTAACTCCAGAGTGAAGATTGCCCCGCATTGCGGCCCGTCGCTGTGCGCGAGCAAATCGCCTCCCATTTCCTTGGCGGCAAGAGCGCTGCTATGCAGGCCAAAGCCGTGGCCGCCTTCGCGG
>CAYZAH010000237.1:0-6431 GCA_964475805.1 uncultured Pirellulales bacterium
GCAGTGGAAAGTGTTCGCGCTCGGCGCCGAAGAAGTTGCCCGTGCGGTGAAATCGGAAACCGGTCTGCGCACCGTGTTTCATCATCACTGTGCCGGCTACGTCGAAAGGCCCGACGAGGTCGGTCGCCTGCTCGATATGACCGATCCGAACCTGCTGGGCCTGGTGCTCGATACGGGTCACTATACGTACGGCTCTGGAAAAAACGACCCGGCGGTGGTACTCGAGGCTCTGGACCTTTTCACCGAGCGCATCTGGTACATGCACTTCAAGGATTGCCACCCGGAGATCGCCGATCGCGCCCGCGCCGAGGGCTGGGACTACTTCGAGGCCATTCGGCGAGGCGTCTTCTGCGAGCTCGGGCAAGGCTGCGTTGATTTTCCGGCGGTGCTGAGCCGGCTCAAACAGCAAGGCTACGACGGCTGGGCGGTCGTCGAGCAAGACGTCCTGCCGGGCATGGGCTCGCCGAAGCAAAGCGCCCAACGCAACCGCGAGTACCTGCGCGGACAAGGAATCTAAAACGTCGTCACAAATAGCTTATGAAACACAAAAGCGTCTCAGTCACTATTGCGGCGTCGGTCCTTGTGTAACCTGTACCAGATCATCAGGACGAATCCATTTTTGGAAGGCGGCCTGCACGTCCCCGGCTTTGAACTTGAGATAATGCCGGGCGGCGAGAGTCGGCTCGTCGAGCGGCAAGCCAAGATCGACCAGCGAGAGGAATTTCCCCGCGATGCTTTGCACGCTCGATTCGGATAGCGGGATGTTTCTGATCAGCAAGGCCCTGGCCCGCTCCAGGTCCTCCTCGCCGACCGGTTCATTCTGCATCCTCTTGAGATTCCGCACGATGATCGCCCGCGCCTGGGACACCTTCGACGGATCGCAGGCATATTGAACGGAGTAGACCCCTCGCGTCCTCTTGACGTTCAATTGTGAGGCGACGGTGTAGACCAATCCGGTCGTCTCCCGGAGATCGTGGAACAGACGCGTCGCATAGAAGCCGCCACCCAGAACGTGATTGCCGAGCTGCAAAGCGTAGTAATCCGGATCCAAGCGCGTCAATCCCAGCGTTTCGGCGACAACTACCTTGTCCTGTACGCGCTGGGCATCGGGCACGGCGAAAACCGAAGGTTGATTCAGGGGCACAGACGGCAACAAAACGTCAGGTTTCGCGCCGGTCGCTTTCCAGCCGCCGAAGTACTTGCTGATAATGCGCTGGGCTTCCTCCGGCGTGGTTTGCCCGATCACAACAATCGTCGTCATGTCCGGCCGGAACACCTTCTGGTAGTAGCTCTTGACGTCCGCCAGGGTCAGAGACCTGACGCTCTTGGGCGTTGTCTGGCGCAGCGACGGATCGTCCTTGGGAAACAAGCCCTTCTCCAGCGCCCGCCGGGTCAGGTAGCCCGGGCTTTGAAGCTGACCGGCCGTCGCGACCGCCACCTGCTGCTGCACAATGCGAAAGGCCTCTTCAGGCAACGCCGGATTAAGCTGGTTGTCCGCGAGAAGCTGCACGCCCCGGTCGAATTTGTCGGCCAGAACGTCTAACGAAAAATCCGTCCCCGCCGATTCACTGGCGCCGATTTCATCGAGGGCCGCCTGGAAGGCCAAACGATCCAGAGACGTGGTGCCGTAGGCGAACAACTGCTCCAGCACCTGATCCACGCCCTCTTGTCCCTTCGGAGTTTCCATCGCGGGTCTGTTGCGAATGTGCCCGTACACGCTCACAGCCTGGCTGATACTCGTCGGCTGAACGATCAACAACAAGCCGTTGGGCAAGGTGGTGACGACGGGCTTGAGGGCTGACTCAGGAACAGATAGCCGCTGAAGCGCCTTGACGGCCCATTCGGGCAATTTCACACCCTTCGTATGCTGCGGAGTGAACGACTCAATACCGCCGGGTGATCCGGCCGTGACCGCTTGCCCGGACGGCTCCGGTGTCAGAACGGCGACAATCGCTTCGTCCAGGTTCAGATAGCGCCGCGCCACACGGCTCACGTCTTCGGACGTGACACGCTGAATCGCCGCGATATCGTCATCGGGTGAGTGGCGGCCCTCGACCGCCACCGCCTTGGACCACGCCATCGCCAGACCCTGAACCGAGTTCTTCTGCAACTGGGCGTTGGTGACTTCCTGGCGCTTGGCCGCCTCGATCAGATCGGGTGGAAAGCCATTCTTGATATCCTCGGCCAGAATCTTACGCGCCTCAGCGAGCAAGAGCTTTGGATCCTGGCCCTGGCCAAAAGCGACAACCACATACCCGAGCGCGGCCTGGGGCAGCGTGCTGAGGCTAAAACCCGCGTACAGCGCCTTGCCCTGTGGAACCAGCGCATAGAGACTCCCTCGCTGGCTACTCAACACGTCCGAGAGGACCACGCTGGCGGCGTAATCGTCGCTGTCGTAGCCCGGCATGCGGAAGGAAATCGCAACCATACCGAACGGCTGGTCCGTCTTGAGATTGAACGTCTCCGGCTGCACCGGCTCCAGCTTAACGGCAGGCTTTTCCGGTATCTTCTTGGCGGCGATCCCGCCGTAGACCCGTCTGACGCGAGCGATCGTTGCTTCCGGCTCCACGTCCCCAACGATGACCAGGATCGCGTTGTTCGGCGCGTACCACGTATCGTAGAACTTCTTGAGCATCGCGCCGGTGGTCTGATTGAACGATTCCACGCTGCCCAAAGGCGAATGCGCATACGGCGTGCCCTTGAACATAGCGGCCAGCAGCTTCGTGTAGAAGACGTACTCCGGGATCGAAAGATCCTGGCCCACCTCCTGCTCGATCGCGCCGCGCTCGGCGTCCCAGAGCTTCCCGGTATCGAGCACGCCGGACATGCGAATCCGCTCGATGCGCAGGGCCACGTCCAGGTCGTCGGCCGGGACGGTGAAGAAGTACTGTGTCACCGTCTGCTGTGTATCGGCGTTGAATTTGCCGCCCATGGCCGCCACGACGTCGGCCAATTGCCCCGCCGTCAGACCGGGGCTTCCCCGAAACATCATGTGCTCCTGGGCGTGGGCCATGCCCGGAAATCCTTCCGGCGCCTCGTTCGAGCCGACCAGATAGTTCATGATCGTGGTGACGACCGGCGCCAGGCGGTTGCGAACGACAATCACGCGCAGACCGTTGTCAAGCGTGGCCCGCGACACGTTTGAATTAGCGAACTGGGCCGCCGACGATTGTTGAGACAGCATTGCTGACATAAGCATGACACAGATCACTCCCGGCAACGACAGAAGACGTCGCATCCGTCGCACAGGTTCGGTCTGTCTTGCGAATCCAACAGAATTCTCCTTCTGCCGGTGCCGCTGCGTCCAGCATACCCGGCCACAATCCATTTTACCATCCATATTCCACCTCCTCCTTACATCCGGGGCACGGCCAGCACGAGGTACCGGTACGCCCCTTGGTAATCGACGAGAAGGAGAACCGGAGGCTTCCGGGCCGCCAAGTTCAACACGCTCTCGAATTGCTTTATGTCCTGAACGGGCTGGTGATCGACCTCCTCGATCAACATGCCGGGCCCGAGCCCTGAGAATCCCGCAATCGAATCCTGCGCCACCGCGACGACGACCACACCCTTTTTGCCCTGATAGCCGAGTTGATCGGCGATATCCTGGCTAAGATTCTGCACGGCCATCCCCGCGACCTCCAGGGTCGGCCGAGGGGCCTGTTTGGGCGGCGCTGCTTTCACGCGCTTCCCTAATTGAATCGTGAGATTCTGCGTCTTGCCTTTTCGCAAGACGCCCACGCGAACCTTGGTTCCGGGCTCCAGCAAAGAGACCTGGGTTTGGAACAGGCCCAGGCTGGTAATGGGTTTGCCGTCGAATTGCACAATGACGTCGCCCGGCTGCAAACCCGCAGCTTCAGCCGGTGAGCTCTTGGAGACGTGCGAGATCAGCAGCCCCTTGGTGTTATTCGGTAAATCAAACGCCGCCATCAACGCCGGGGTCAGTTCCTGGATGCTTACGCCCATGAAACCCCGGACAACCCTCCCATTCTTGCGTATCTGCTGGTACACGTCCTTAGCCATGTTGATAGGAATGGCGAAGCCGATACCGATGTTGCCATGCGGCCCGAGAATAGCCGTGTTGACGCCCACGACCTGGCCATCCAGATTGACGAGCGGCCCGCCCGAGTTGCCCGGATTGATCGCAGCGTCGGTTTGAATGAAATCTTCATAGGTCGTCAAATCGATGTTGCTTCGTCCCAGGGCGCTGACGATCCCGGAAGTGACGGTGTGGGTCAGTCCGAAAGGCTGGCCGATGGCGATGACCCAATCTCCGACCTCGATATCGTCCGAGTTACCAAAGGGCAAGACGGGCAGGTTGTTGCGGTCTGCGATCCGGATGACGGCCAGGTCCGTCGCCGGATCGGTACCGATGACCTCCGCGCGGACCGGCTCGTCATCGCCGACGATGACCATGACGAGGTCCGCATTGCCGACGACGTGATTGTTCGTGAGGATGTAGCCGTCCGGGGAAACGATGAACCCCGAGCCCAGCGCCTGTTCGTGACCCTGGAGCTGAGGGAATTGGTTCACGGACGGGTTGCTGGATGGTCCATTGTTGGAAGAACCGTTCGGACTGAGCACGGACACCAGGTTCCGCGCCCGGCCGTCGGGTGTTCCCTGGCGGGATTCCATCATGGACGTTTGCTCGGCGCTGGTTTTGATGTCCACCCAGATGCCAACGACGGTGGGCGTCACCTCCCGGGCCAGCCGCGCGGTCGCGCTGCTGATCTCCTGAAGGATATCGGGCGTCTTCTTCGCCTGAGCGAACGCGGCTCCGTGCAGCAGCATCAGAATGCCGCTCACAAGAAGTAGAAGGTGGAAAATGCGGTGCACCAGACGCGGTTCCTTGTTCATAACTGCTCTCCTTTTTCTTAGCTGGGCATTTTGAATGCGACGGGCATTCATCCCGCTAACGCGGGTGCACGTCGCTACCTTTCACGAAGCGTATCCCTTTCCGCCCCGGCGGACAAATAAGGCAAGTCCTTAAACACCATCAGGGAATTCCTGAAAAAACGAGCCACTCAGAATTCGGGGCATACTGCATGATCTTCCGCCTTTGCGGACATGACAAGGAGAGCATGTGAAAAGTCAGACTTTTGTGCATAGAAAGTCCGTTGTCAGCGGCCTTGTCATTTCGCCGTTATCTTGCTACAATCTGTGCTACGAAGACGCCCCCCTCGAGGTGACCGAAGGGGGCCACGTTCGTACCGCCTGAGAAGACGTCTCTCATCAGGTATTCGTAAACGAACAACAATGGCCAGCTTAACAGAAAGGAACTTACCCATGAAACTGGACAAAAACACAATGACTCGTCGTCATTTTCTTAAGACCAGTGGCACAGCCACCGCCCTGGCGGGGCTTTCTATCGCCTCGCATGCATACGCCGCAGGCAACGACCAAATTCGCGTGGGTCTTATCGGCTGTGGGGGCCGCGGCTCCGGCGCTGCCTCACAAGCCTTGTCTACCGGTGAAGACGTGGTTCTGACCGCGATGGGCGACGTCTTCGATGATCGCTTGCAAAGAAGTCGCAAGAGCCTGCGAAGCAGCGACCAGTTCGGCCAACGCGTCAGGGTTCCCGATAGCGCGTGCTTCATCGGCCTGGACGCTTATCAGAAAGTGATCGACAGCGGCGTAGACGTGGTGATCCTGGGCACGCCACCCGGCTTCCGGCCACAACATTTACAAGCGGCCGTTGAAGCGGGCAAGCACATCTTCTGCGAGAAACCCATGGCCACCGATGCCCCGGGCGTGCGCTCTGTCCTCGAGTCCGCCGCCAAGGCCAAGCAGAAGAACCTGTCTCTGGTGGCCGGCTTCTGCTGGCGTCGTCATCCGGCGCGTCGCGCCTTCTACAAGAAGGTACACGAAGGCGCCATCGGCGACATTCGTGCCATTTATGCGACTTATCTGACCGGACCGGTGAAACCTATGCCCCCGGCCAGCAGCCGCCCCGCCGGCATGACCGACGTGGCGTGGCAACTTCGTAACTGGTACAACTTCGTCTGGCTGTCCGGGGACGGGTTAGTGGAACAAGCCTGTCACAGCGTGGACAAGATAGCCTGGGCGATGAATGGGGTCCTCCCAATCAAGGCGGTGGCCACAGGCGGCCGCCAATTCCCGAACAACGAGGGCAACATCTTCGATCACATCGACGTTTTCTACGAGTTCCCGAATGGTGTCCGTGCGTTCATGGCCCAGCGCCAGATCAACAATTGCTATAGTGACAACTCGGACTATCTCATGGGCGCCGATGGCCTGGGCAACATCAAGGGCTGGAATGATCCCGTCATCACGGGCAAGGAGTCATGGGAGTATAAGGGCCCCAAGGGCGACATGTACCAGATCGAGCACGACGAATTGTTCGCGTCCATCCGCAATCGCCGGCCTATCAACGACGGCATCTGGATGGCTCACAGCACGCTCATGGCCCT
>CAYZAH010000238.1:0-6421 GCA_964475805.1 uncultured Pirellulales bacterium
CCTTCGCCTTGAAATGCATTGTCAAATTTCCTCTCTCAGTCAACACGGAACCCGTAGAGTTGGGCGTTTTCAAGGGTGATCTTCATCTTGACGGGTTTGCCCTTGAGCTCGGCAAGATTCAGGCCGGCGAACTCGACGGGAATATCCACATCATCCCGGCCGGTGATAGTCACCGAGCCATTCGGAATACTCTTGCTGTTTTCATCGTAAAGATGGACGGTAATCAGACCATATCGAGCATTGGCGTTAACGAAAAGCTTGGAGCCCTCGAAGTAGAATGGGCGCGTGCGAACATATCCGCTATCAAAGCTGGCTTCAAGGGAGTAGAGCCTGCCTCGTTTGACTTTAGCCAAGCCGATCTGGGAGCGGTAGATTTTGGTTTCTTTCGCTCTTTCACCATCCAGGTTATCCGGTCCCTCGTAGGGCGAATGCCGATAGGTTCGTCCGCCGTAATAGAACCACCATTCGTCGCCGACAGTAATCGGGGGCAACTCCCCCAGAGAAATGTTGAATCGGTCCCATTGGCCGATGCCGCCTTCGGCGAGGAAAGGCGCGCGGGGGCCCGGCCGGATGACATCTTTACGGTTTGGGGAGAAGCCGATTTGATAATCGAGCAGGCCCTGGTCGCGTCGGCCGTGGAACATTTGGATCATACAGATATACATCCCGCTATAGGGAAACGCGGAGATGGAGTAGATTTCCGTCCCCGGAGGATCGCTATGTTCGGCCGCATAGACGAACTCGCCGAGCGTCCAGTTTTCTAAGTCCGGGCTGGTCAGATGCACAACAGCCCGGCCGCTTCCCCAACGTTTGAATCGCGTTCCGAGCGGCATATCGGCAGAGAGCAGACATCGGCCGTCCGCCACGAACCGTTCTATTTCGTCATCATAGAAGAGATGACTGATGTCGCAAACTTCCTCGGTCGCAAAGAGGTTCCTGAGCGTAAAATGAATCCCGTCGGGGCTGTAGGCAATTCCCAGGCCGATTCGTTTATCAGATCGGTAACGATTTGCGTGGGGCCCCTTATAATTACGTTGCATGGAGACGAAAACCATTTTATAGCGACGGGCGGGATCTGGTTCACGAATGTCCTTGTGGACGCCGACAATCTCCCGAAAATAGTCCCATTGCCCCATCTTGGCGATGAGATTCGTCTTCTGCCCTTCGTAAGGATAAACATCAAGCTCCGGCTTATCCCAGTGGATACCGTCGGTGCTGGTCGCATAGGCGACTCCCGCGGAGCCGGTATAGTACCACATCTTGAAGAGATGCTCTTGTTCGTCGAAGATGGCCGATCCGAAGATGAGGGCGGTTCCTTCCTCCCATGGCTTATCAGGCCGAAGGACCGGAGGGCCGTACTTGTGAGCCTGATGAATTCGCCCGGTGATGTTATCCTGCTTCTCAATGATATGGTCTTCGTCGAGGAACAGTTGTTCATCGGAGGCGATATGGATGACGTCGACAGCCTCAACCGGCCCGACAATAGTAATGCATAATGTCACTATAATCATTACATTGTATCTTTGGTCTAAATACCTGAACATCATGTGCTCCTTTGTGTAGGCTGCTCCTTCAAGAACGCTATTCTGATAGAATATCGAAATCTCCCAGCAGAGTCTACCCTTCGGCGGTCTTCGAGATAATCACGACATTCGATTCGTCAAGGGATCTGTTTCCGTGACGGAAAAGCCGTGACCTCCTTCGTTTTCGGTGCCTTATGTAAGTAGAAAGGCATTGGAAACGAAAGGATACAGAAAGGAGTATTACGATGAAACGGCTAATTCTTACTATCGCACTTGTGTTGTTGGCAACGGCTCTTACCGGTTGTGGCGGCTTCGGATACCATCATCACAGACACGGGCCTCGCGCCGTTATCATCACTCGGCCTGCACCTCGTCCCGTTCCGCCCCCACGCATGCCTCGCCACCATGCACCGCGTCCCCGCCATTGACCTGCACTCCGGTAGTTCGGGTTTTCTCCTGGAGACGTGAAAGGCTCGTTCGGCAGATGTGGTTCTTATTCACAGCCGCGGGATGCTAAAAGCCGAGGGCCGAGACTTGGTCGAGAACCTGTTTGTACGTTTCGATAGCCCAATAGAAGGAGAGAATGGTGACACCTATAACGACAAACGTGACGATGACCTTCGTGGCGGGTTTATAGCGAGGATGCAGCCAGACGAGCGGCAAGGCCAGCGGACCAGCGAACAGCAGAGCCAGGACGACCGTCCCATTTGTGTGATACCATTTTTTCGGCCGGACCGTCGCTGACGGGCGACGGAAGCCATCGAGAAATTCACCACAATAACGGCACTTGATCGCCTCCAACTGAATCTCTTCGGCGCAAAATGGGCACTTCTTCATTCCGGTAGCCTCGCGTGTATATGCGTTTTCTCGGCCCGGAATGCCATCTTTCGTTGCATCACACATCAATGATCCTTTGGCCATACTAACACCTATCGGCTGTTCAGCATGGATTCTTTACCTCTTCCCGTCCAATTGGGGCCGACAGTCCCCGATTTTCATCGCCGTTCCTATTCCTACTCCTGGAAACCTGTAGAAGTTCGGCCTAAGATCGCGCGGCACGACCGCCGAGGCCCGGCTCCTCAACATCCTTCCGAACCTGCCTCGCGGGTCGGCGCGCTTCAATGCGTTACTCTGAAAGTGCTACGCCCACTTCTTTGCCAAGTTTTCGAGCCCGGCTTTTTCAAGCTCGTCGGGCGACATGACGACGTGAAATTCCACGTCGGCGCTGAACGTCAGGAACAACGGCTCTGCGATCCTGGGCACGGCCGACGGTTCGGCCACGTCGGCAAGCATGATAAATCCACGATGACCGTCCAACTCGGTGAAGTAAACCGCCTCAGGTTTGATCTCGTCGAATATTTGTTTCATTTTCTGGCTGATAGAGCCATCCTTAACGTAGGCGTTAAACTCCTTATGAGGTATTTTGGCTTGAATTAACATTCGCATCGTAATTCTCCTTTCGCCATAGCGAAAAAGAAACCTTTTTTACCTTAGCATGGTTGGCTTTGATAAGCCGTTGTAGGTCTATACGGTGTTGCTTCCACTGGCGTGATAGGTAAATTCCTCAATTTCAATTGCTTCCTGGCGTAACTGACCTGAAGAGGAGTGATCGAATGGAAGCCAAAGACCCGGCGGGGCATTTCCCAGGGCAAGTTAAGCAAAACGCCCATGGATGCAATCAGGTACTTTCGGTCATTATCGACGTAGAAATTCATGAGAAGACTGAGAAAGTGAAGAATCATGATGGGCGTCAGGCTATGTGACAAATGTGGATACAGGCACGGGGCCGGCCGTTGTTGTATGGATATCTATGAGCAGTTAGGCCGGACGAAAGGCCCTTCGATCATAGGGAAAGTGTTGCTGGCCTTTGTGTTGCCCTTGTTGTTCTTCATAGGTTGCTTGGTCCTTGCGGAGTACCTGCTATCCGATCTCAAGACGGCGGACGCCGTAAAGGCACTGCTTGCCTTCGCGGCCGCCGTGGTGGCCACCGTTATCTTTGTGCAGATCATCCGAATGTGCACCCAAAAACCTGTAAACACTGAGGAGACTGTAGACAGGAAACTGTAAACGCTTTTTTGAAAGGAGACTTAAAATGAAACGAACAATTACTTTATTGGCTGTTGTTGCGCTAGTGGGGGGCGGCGCTTACGTGGTTTTTGCTGGCGATCCCATGGGTGGCGGTATGATGAGCGGCGGCACGATGGGAGGTGGCATGCAAAGCCGCGGCATGATGGGCCGTGGCATGCAAAACCGCGGCATGATGATGAGCGGTGGTATGATGGGTCCGATGATGCGGAGCACGTCTATGGTGCCTACCTCGGACGGCGGAGTCATCGTCCTGATGGGCAACGAGCTGCTCAAGTATGACAAGGACCTCAATCTCACCAAGCAGGCCCAGGTGAACTTCGACTGGGAAAACTGGCAGAAGATGATGATGGAGCATCGAAATATGATGATGGGCGGGCAGCAGTCGGGTTCGCAGCAATGAGGCTCTTTGAACTCCCGCGCCAGGTTTTTTAGATAGATGAAAATTCCGTGACCGGGGCGGAGTGGTGTCCGTGGCGCGGCTGGCCGGCCGTTCAATGGTCGGTAGGCCCGGAGCCATCCCCGCTCCGGTGAGCGGGTTGATTTGCCCGCGACCATTGCATGAATGGAGACCACATGGGCGGATATGGATACATGATGAATTCGTGGACTGGAGCGGTTATCATGGGGATTGTCATGCTTATTGTCGCCGGCGTCTTGATCTATTTCTTGTTCAAGGTCGGGGCCGGCGGTTTCGGGTCGGCGCCGCACGAGACGCCGTTGGACGTTCTGAAAAAGCGTTACGCCCGAGGCGAGATCACCAAAGAACAGTTCGACGAGATAAAGAAAGACCTGTAAAGCCGAACGCCGGATATGGGCCGCCTTCGGCGCTAAACTACTCTCGAAGAGAATCAGAGGAATTATCAACTGACAGGAGTGGGATATCATGGCGGCGAAAGTCAAAGACCCTGTTTGTGGGATGGAGATAGACAAGAGCAAAGCCGTGACATTGCGGCGGGACGGGCAAGTTCATTACTTTTGCCGCGACAAGTGCAAGAATCAGTTTCAGGCGGAGGGCGGCGCCGCTGACGAGCACAAGATGCACGGCGAGCATGAGCACGCCGGACACGAAATGCACATGGGGCATGCCAAACACGGGGGGCACGCCGGCCACGGTGGGCATACGGGGCATCACGCCCACATGGTCGCCGACTTCAGACGCCGCTTTTGGGTCTCACTGGCGCTGACGGCGCCGGTCGTCGTTCTATCGCCCATGATCCAAACTGTGCTGGGTCTGCGCGAGACGCTGCGGTTTGCCGGCGACAGCTACGTCCAGTTTGCCTTCGCCAGTGTCATCTTCTTTTACGGCGGCTGGCCTTTCCTCAAGGGTCTATATAAGGAGTTGAGCAAAAAAGAGCCCGGCATGATGACACTGATCGCGCTGGCGGTGAGCGTGGCCTATCTCTACAGCAGCGCGGTTGTGTTCGGTCTGACGGGCAAGGTCTTTTTCTGGGAGCTATCCACCCTGATTGACGTGATGCTGTTAGGTCACTGGATCGAGATGAAATCCATTATGGGCGCCTCGCGAGCTCTTGAGAGCTTAGTGCAGCTTATGCCGGCCGAAGCGCACCGCGTGACAAAAGCCGGCGGCACGGAGGACGTGCCCGTCAGCGATTTGCAGCCCGGCGACCGTGTGGTCGTCAAGCCCGGCGAAAAGATCCCCATCGACGGCCGAATCACCGAAGGACGCACCAGCATCAATCAGGCCATGCTCACGGGCGAGAGCCAGCCTGTAGAGAAAAGTGAAGGCGACGAGGCCATCGGCGGCTCGGTGAACGGCGAGGCCGCCTTCACCATGGAAGTGCAGAAGACCGGTGATCAGACCTACCTCTCCCAGGTGATCGAGATGGTCCGCAAGGCCCAGGAATCGCGCAGCCGGACCCAGGATATTGCGAACCGCGCTGCCCTGTGGCTGACGATCATCTCGCTGAGCGTCGGCGGCATCACGTTAGCCTTCTGGCTGATCTTCGGAAAGAGCTTCGAGTTCTCTCTCGAACGGATGGTCACCGTGATGGTCATCACGTGCCCGCACGCGCTGGGGCTGGCGGTCCCGCTGGTCGTAGCGGTCTCAACGGCGATCTCCGCAGCCAGCGGCTTGCTGATCCGCGACCGTTCGGCCTTCGAGCGAGCACGGGACGTGAACGCCATCCTGTTCGATAAGACGGGCACACTCACGGAAGGGCGGTTCGGCGTGACCGACGTGGTGACGTTAGGCAAACAGGACGAGAACGAGCTGCTGAAGCTGGCAGCTTCGCTTGAAAGCCAGTCGGAGCACCCCATCGCCCAGGGGATCGTGGGTGAGGCTAAGAAGCGGAACATCGAGTTTCCCGTGCCCAAGCAATTCAAGGCGATTCCGGGCAAAGGAGCACAGGCCACCGTCGCCGGGCAGACGATCAAGGTCGTCAGCCCGGGCTACCTTAAGGAAAAGAACCTGTCCGTGAACAACGACAGGCTGCGTGACATTGCCGAGCAGGGCAAGACCGTCGTCTACGTGCTCGTGGAGGAAAAGCCTGCCGGCGCGATCGCCTTGGCGGATGTCATCCGGCCGGAATCGCGCGAGGCATTGCGAAGGCTTAAGGAGATGGGCGTCCAGACGATGATGATTACTGGTGACACCGAAGCCGTGGCGAAATGGGTCTCGAAAGAGCTGGACCTGGACGACTATTTCGCCCAGGTGCTTCCCGACCAGAAGGCGGACAAAGTCAGGGAGGTCCAGAATCGCGGCCTCGTGGTGGCGATGACGGGAGATGGTGTTAACGACGCTCCGGCGCTAACGCAGGCGGACGTGGGTATAGCCATCGGTGCCGGGACCG
>CAYZAH010000239.1:0-6369 GCA_964475805.1 uncultured Pirellulales bacterium
GAAAGTGAATATGTCAGGCTGTCCCAGGAACATACGAAACTATTCTTTCGAGGTTTTTCGGAAGAGGAGATTGATCGTTTTGAGAAAGATTTGAAGCGAATTCTGAACAACCTCACGGAACATGAGTCGAAAGCAGACTGAACGGAAAGGCTGTCTCAGACATGAACGATGAGGAAGAAAGAAAATTCGCGGGCTTTTCGCCAAAGACGCTGAAATTCTTGCGTGGGTTAGAAGCGAACAACAACAAGAAATGGTTCGAGGCTCATAGAGCCGATTACAACGAATACGTTCTTCAACCTTTGCGGGATTTGGTCACGGATTTGGGAGATTCCATGCTGGATATCGATCCTCGCTTCGAGATCACGCCCACTGTGAACAAAACCATTTCGAGAATCTATCGCGACACGCGATTCTCGAAAGACAAGTCGCCTTTCAGGAGCACGGTGTGGTTTACGTTCAAGAATCGAAAGAAGGACTGGGCCACGCGCGTGTGTGGCTATTTCTTCGAGCTTTCCGTGAATGCGTACCGGTACGGGATGGGCTTTTACGACGCGGCGCCGGCGATCATGAGCCGGTTTCGAGAGCAGATCGATGAGAATCCGGAGGAATTCCTGAAAGCGATTTCCTTCTTCGCAAAGCAGCAGACCTTTGTCTTGGAAGGTGAAAAGTACAAGCGAATCATCGACAAAAGCAAGCCTGAGAACATCCAGGAATGGTACCAGAGACGGAACATGTATCTGGTCTGCAACCGGAAAATAGACGACACGCTCTTCAGTGCGAAGCTCGCGGACGATCTGATCTATGGCTTCGGCTTGATCGCTCCCTTTTACCGGTATTTGCAGAGAACAATACTTGGAGATCAGCGCCGTCAGTAGCGAGAGGTTGTATTTGGAATTCAACTGAATCGCGAACGGCGTCTGCTGTGGGTGCGAGTCGCCAAATGGTTGCAGCCAGACTCCTCAAAAAGCTCAGATTGTGGCTCACCAAAATCAACGCGCAGTTGCAGGCATCCAGGGCCTTTTCGAGGGCTTTGATCGACGGCAGATCCAGGTGGTTGGTGGGTTCGTCCATGACAATGAGATAGGGGACCTCGATCATTCCCAGAGCGAGCTTCAGTTTTCTAAGCTCGCCCGGGCTGGGTTCCTCGGTTTCCAGCAGGCGTTGAGCGTTTGACCCCAGGCAGGCCACATAACTCAAGAGTTTCCCTCGTAGTGTTTTGGGCAGTTGCCGGACCTTACATAGAATCTGGTGTGCGTGGTCGCCGTCTATTTCTTGGGGGATATAGACCAACCTGTTTTCCGAGATGGTCACGTGTTTGACTAAATGCCGAATCAGCGTGCTTTTGCCGGCGCCATTCTGGCCGATAATACCAATCCGATCTGTCGGCGCAATCAGCAATTCCGGAAGCTGGAGCTTTCTCTCACCGCCCAGAGTCAGAAGTCCCGGCTCGACACATACCAGTCTATCCTGTTGTGCATATTCTCCATGTAACGTGATTCGACCCGAAGTCTGTTTCGTGACAAATGTGTTATCGAGCTGCTCCCGCAGATGCTTGTATCTGCCATCCAGTTGGCTGAGCTGGCGGCCGGCCTGGCCATCTTTTCCCGAGACTCGTGCGAGATCACGTTTGGCTCGTCCATCACTGTCTTTGGCTGATAATCCTCGCTTGGAACGTTTCCGATCGGCTTGCCCGGCTTCGCCTTGCCGTCGTTTCCGTTCGTGCTGTAAACGAGTCAGTTGGCCGCGAACCTTGGAGCGATTCCTCCGGATGCGTTCATGTTCGGCATCTCTGAGTCTGATTGCCTGAGTATACCCTCCCGGATACTGGCTCACCTTGCGCTCGTCGATAAATAGGGTTTGGTGGCAGAGACGATCTAACATCTCCTGATCGTGGCTCACCAGTAGTCCAATCCCCTGGAAGAGGGTAAGACTCTGGATCAACAATTGACGGGTGGGCAAGTCGATATGGTTGGTCGGTTCGTCAAGAGCCAGGACCCGGGGGCTTTGCCATAAAGCTGCCGCAATCTGGGCTCGCTTGCGTTCACCGTGACTGAGAGTGTGCCATCGCGACGGCCAATCGAGTTGAAGGCCAAGTTGTCCCCGAAGCCTGCACGCATACGCGTCGGGCGACTGAAGGAAGGTGCCAAGCTCGATAGGAATCTCATCCGTGCGCTGGTCACAATAGACCACATTAGCTGGAGCCACGACGGTTCCTTGCGTAGGCTTGAGGTGCCCGCAAGCCAGCTTCAGGAAAGTCGTCTTCCCCGCTCCATTGGCCCCGATGATTCCAGTCCAACCGCACGCAAGCTGTACGGACACATCCTCCAATACTGGCTCGCCGGACGTCTCATAGAAATAAGTCACGCGATGAAAGTGTAGCGATTGTTTGCTCATGACCGACCGCCTCGAACATGATCTTGTCATTGTCGAACAGACGAAAGATGCAGCCGATATGGGATTCAAGCAGACAAGAGAAAGAAATGCAAAGGAGACAATCTCTTGCACGTCCGAAATGAATTAGCACCCCATCGGCTATCACCCGGGTGGTGATACACCACGAATCGAAAGCTCTAATGAGACATCAAATTCACTTCTCAGCCGCGCACAGCCACGTTCCTTTAGCTATTGAGCAAAATCGGTTGTCGAACGAACGCTACGGATCTTAAGGTTTCAGTCTGTACCAGTCAAGTATAATACGTAGGGGTGAGCGAGAACCCGCCAATCAGGTTCAGTTCACAGCAGGGGGCTATTTTATCAGCTTGGCGATTTCTCTAAAATGCGGGTGCTCGGCCGTACGGAGCAACTCGAAGAGGGCCATTTCAGTGCAGTAGATTTTGGCGTTCTCAGCCGCCATTTTCTTTAGTGCGATCTGTTTGTTCTCCAAAGTCCTCGACGAAACGGCGTCGGCGACGACACTTACCTCGAAGCCCTTGCGCAACAGGTCCACGGCGGTTTGGTAGATGCAAACGTGCGTCTCGATGCCGCACAGCACAATCTGGTCGCGTGCCAATTCATTCAGCTTGGCGTTGAACGGCTCGGCGCCGCAACAACTGAAAGCGGCTTTGTCGATCGGTTCGCTATCGGTGAGGAGTCGAGCTATTTCGGGGAGCGTCGGCCCGAGGGCGTTAGGACATTGCTGACACCACACGACGGGGATTTCCAGAATTTGAGCGGCCTGGATGAGAATCTGAATGTTCTTGAACAAGGCGTCCTTGCCGTGCATCAATTGCGCGAGCTTGCCCTGGACATCAACCACCACGAGGCAACTGTTCTCTATATCCAGCATCCCTACCAGCTTACTACAATCGTCAGATGGACGGTATCTTTATCCTCGGGTTGGCTTGGTGTCTTGCGGTTTGGGTATTCGCGCTCGGCCAGGGCCGGCTTCGGCACACGCCATTGGTGGACGAGGTAATCGTTCCGGCCTTCGATGGCATTCGCGACCGCTCTGCCCGGAAGATGCGACGCCATATTGTTCAGGGCGGCGAAATCCTTCGCCATCTCGATTCGCTTGGCCGGATCGTCTTGCTCGACGATCTGCGCTACCTGCTCGGTCGTGACCGAGTCAACGACCACCTGTTTCCCGAAGACAGCCGTGTTCACGGATAATGCAGCCGAGTCAAGCTCGGGCCAGACAGGCTCCAGGTCGGCCAGCAGTGCCTCCAAATCCCCTTTGCTGCAGGTCAGGGTGTAGATGCGCCTGTCTTGTCGGCGAGCCGGGGTGACGGCCTCCGACGCGTCGATGCCCTCGATGGCCTTATTGATCGAGGCGCTGACGGCCACCAAATCCCTCGTCCTTAACTCGAGCCTGCCGCTGAATTCCCGTTGAGCCATCGTGCCAGAAGGCTGCGTCCCTGTCTCGGCGACGAAGGTTTGACCCGACGGCGTTTCAGAGCTGACAAAAGTGCGCATGACGGTTACCAGAACAGCCGCCAGACCGATCATCGCGGCGGCAGCAAGGACCCGTCGCACGCGCGGGTAGGATTTCTGTACCTGCCTCTCCAAAGCCTGCTCGTCGGCTCGCAGCGCCACGGCGGCCAACGAAGCCTTCACGCCCTCCAACACCGTGGAAGGCGCCTCGGCCTGGGGCAGGGAACCGAGCAACGCCTTGCACTGGCGAAGCTCGCGCAGACGCTGTGCGACTCGCGCATCACGGGCGACAAGGTTTTCGACCTCGGTCTGCTGGCCTCTCGTCAATTCGTCGTCGATGAAGCTATTGAGCAATTCGTCCATACGCGTGTCGGAATCATACGTATTTCTGTCCGAATTCTCTGTCATGACAAAATGGCCTCCAAAATCTCTCTTAACCTGGTTCTGGCCCGACTCAACCTGCTTCTGACCGTGCCCAGCTCTATGCCCAGAACCTCTGCGATCCGGGCATAGCTCATGCCTTCAATGTCCCGTAGTACAAGCACCGTTCTCTGCGCGTCGTCCAGCCTCCTCAAGGCCTGGACGGCAATTTCGTACGCTTCCTTGTTTTGCGCCATCGCCGCCGGATCGGGCGATCTATCGTCGCTCAGCAATTCTTTCAAAGCGCGCGTCGCCTGCGGATCGTACGATCCTTCCTCGGAATCCAACGATCTGACCGCCAGCTTGGCGTTCTTCTGGCAATAATTCAGGGTCAAGTTAACAGCTATTCTAAATGCCCAGGTGTAAAAGCTGCTCCGACCCTCGAATTTATCCAGATTCTCTATAATTTTGACAAATGTTTCCTGTGTGAGTTCCGCTGCATCGTCGGGATCTGCACATATTTTTAGCACAACGTTATAAATGCGGTTCTGATACTTGAGAACCAGACACTCTATGGCCGCAGAATCACCTTTTCGGCCCCGTTCGATTAGAAGCCTGTCGTCGATCTTGATGGGCCTTTCGGCAGCCTCTTGGCGCCAAATGTCAACGTTTACGGCGTCCGTCAAAGTCTTCTCCTCAGTTAGACCTCTGTAACCCCAAAAAGTTCCTCGAATTGTCCGTTCAAAAACGAGGCCAGACTGCTCTACATCATGGCAAATTGGCCCTTCCGGGTCAATGTATTTATGAAGGATGGACGCGGGCCGGGGACCTTCTCAAAGGGCGTTTTCTGCGCCGGTATACTCCGGGACAAGTTCCTTGATCTTTGCGATGATCCCGTCGCGCGATCGTGTTTGTGCCATTTGCGTTAGCTCATCAATGCCCGCCCGGAGTTTGTCACGGTCCATGGGGATGTTCTTCCATATGCTGATCTTTGGATGCCTCGTGCGTTGCATGTCCTCGCCTTCTATCGAGAGCTCTTCGAAGAGCTTTTCGCCGGCCCTGGGGCCTGTGAAGACGATTTCGATATCCTCTCCAGGTCGAAAACCGCTGAGCGTGATAAGCTCTCTGGCCAAATCCTGTATTCGCACCGGCTCGCCCATATCCAGCACGAAGATTTCTCCGCCTTTTCCCATGGTCGCGGCTTGCAGGACGAGCTGGCTGGCTTCCGGGATGGTCATGAAGTAGCGCTTCATTTCGGGATCAGTCACGGTCACGGGCCCGCCTTCAGCGATCTGCCTCTTGAAGATCGGCACGACGGAGCCCTCGGAGCCGAGGACGTTGCCGAATCGCACCGTGACGAAATGCGTCTTACTGGTCCGGCTGAGGTCCTGAATATACATCTCCGCAATTCGCTTGGATGCCCCCATGATGCTGGTCGGGTTAACGGCTTTGTCCGTGCTGATCATCACGAAGTTCACCGCGCCGTGGCCGTCTGCGGCATCCGCGACAATCCGTGTGCCCAAAACGTTGTTCTTGACGGCCTCGCCCGGATTAAGCTCCATCAGGGGAACGTGCTTGTGCGCAGCCGCGTGGATGACGACCTCCGGCTTATACTCTGCGAAAATCTCGCCCACTCGCGTCTTGTCGGTGATATTGCAAACAAGGGTCTCGATGGCGACCGCCGGAAACCGCTTGCGCAGCTCCCGCTCGATATAAAACAGAGGATTCTCTGCCTGCTCGATAAGCAACAGCAGCTTCGGGCTGAAGTTGCATAACTGTCTGCACATCTCTGAACCGATAGAGCCTCCGGCCCCGGTCACGAGGATAGTCTTGTCCCTTGCGAACGCCTCTATCAGGTCCAGGTCGAGCTGTACCACCTGCCTGCCCAGAAGATCATTGATGTCAACATCGCGAATCTGCGAGACACGAAGCTTGCCCGAGGCGATGTCCGTGATGGACGGCACGGTGCGAAAGCGAATTTTCGTGCCCTCGCATACCTGGATAACCCGTCTGAGCTGCCGGGGGCTGGCCGATGGTATGGCGATGGCAATTTCTTCAATGTCGTGCTTCTGACAGATCTTAGGTAGCTGTTCGACTGTCCCAAGGACCGGTATTCCATGTATATGCGTGTCTTGTTTG
>CAYZAH010000240.1:0-1452 GCA_964475805.1 uncultured Pirellulales bacterium
GAGCCCGCGACACCGCCGAGGTTCTTCTTGATAATGGGGCCGATATAAATGCGAAAGACGAGCGGGGAAATACGCCGCTGAGAAACGCCATTTTCTGGAATCATGAGGACTTGGCCGCGTTTCTTATCTCTAAAGGCGCCGATACCAATGCAAAGACCGAAACAGGCCAAACTCCACTAGACCTTGCTCGCGAGAAAAACTACTACGACGTTGTGAGACTCCTGACTGCGCCGGACACTCCATCCCCCGGAGAAGGGAAAACCGAGAACAGCGCAAAGAAATAACGCCAGAATATCAGTCGCCTCCGTGAGCTACCTGAAACAAATGTTACGGGCTATGGGTCGGATATCGATCTTTCAGATTCAGAAGCGGAGGATGGAAACGGTAAGTGCATCCAGTTTTGGCAAAACGTTTTAAGACAGGTCGGCATCTGTGTCTGGGGGCCCTGAATGACGCCGCGAGGGTGTCCGTTCTCGTGCCAATACGCGACGTCGAGGCGTTCGGGAAGCTCGAAGGTGACGCCGGGGGCGCTTAGACGTTTGAGTCCTCCTGCTGCAAAGGCTTCGAGGTTACCATTACGGTCGAGGCGAACGGCGGCTACACCGACTGCGTCCATCAAGACCTTGTGTCCGCCGATGTCGAATTCTGCATGGATGGGATCGCCTTCGGCGTGGTCTTTACCCGACAGCATGATCCGCGTGCCGTCGATCAGGTGAAGATGCCCTCGCTGACCGGGTGCGGCTGTAGCAAGCTTGCTGTTCCATTGCGTCGTCCACGTGGCGGGCGAATGCGGCTCCACGCCGAGCTCCCGAAGCTTGGCCACGACAAGGTCTCCACACGTGGCGGCATTCGTCGCCTCAGTCATTGTCTTCGGCAAGGCGGCGTCTCCATCAAAGGCTTGCGCGTTGAAATCACGGGTCCATCGACCGACGCGAAAGAGTGTGGTTCGGCCCTTCGCGGCCTCTTGGAAGAACTCAGCCGTCGCAGGCTGCTCGAATTCCGGATGGTAAAGTACGACGGCCGCGTAGGACTGAGGGCCGTACTGGATGAAGCCGTCACTGTTGATACGCAAGGCTGGGTCACCGATCTCACTGCTGGGTATGAGGTCCGCGTAGAAGCCTTCCCGCCACAAACGGTCCGTCAAGGCGAGTCCGACGTCATCGTAGGCGGGGCCGGCCCAGTTCATCGCACAGGCGTGCCCGAAAATGACTGCAACGGGGCAATCGACGGGGCAACGACAAATGAAATTGAGCATGCGTATACGTGCCTCGGCGCGCATGACTTTGGAGCGCACCAGCAAATCGCCATACCGGTCGCCCTCGTAGGGGTAGAGGGGGTGGTAGTTGATGCGACCGCCGCCCAGGGCATGACTCCAGGCGTTCAGCTCGTAGCTTTTCGCGGTCTTGGCGTAATACTGGTTGAACCAAACGGGGCTGCCCCATTTCTTGGCCA
>CAYZAH010000240.1:1552-6352 GCA_964475805.1 uncultured Pirellulales bacterium
GCGGTCTTGGCGTAATACTGGTTGAACCAAACGGGGCTGCCCCATTTCTTGGCCAGGGACGTGCGGACACAATAGGGCGTGCACTCATCCGTCTGGGCGAGATCGCGCGTGGCCGTCCACCAATCCAAGCCGTTCTTCTTGAACTCGGCGGTTCCGGGATAGGGCATCCACGTGGGATGGGTAAAAAGATACGCGTTCGGCCCGAAGAACTCTTTCGCGAGACGATAGTAGCGGTCCTCGATGAGGCTGTTGCGCAAGCGGGACATATCGAGGAAGTGATTGATAGCCGCCTGACGCTCCGCTTCGCGACCTTCCTCACCGAGATACATGAGCAGGCAATCGCGAACCAAGTCACGCCCCCCGGTGCGTTCTGCATACGCGGTGGCGCGGGCTTCCGAGTACCAGAAGTCATTTTTCCGGGGACATCCGTCGAAGCACGGAGGGAATCCCCATTCGTCCTTGAGTATCCCGGCCAGGTCCAGATCCGCGTATTTCTCGACGATGGATCGCTGAAAATCGAGAAGATGCGGCGCAAACACGTCGGGCGTAAGATGTGCAAAAGCCACCGCGACACATGCCGTGCGCCCTTTCATATCCGCACCACAATGAAGGACGACCTCCACGGTGTTCTTATCCACGACGCTCATCGTGCAACGTGCCATGTCGACGTTCTTGACCGTGCCCGCCTTGATTCCGTCAGGGCCAGGCTCGAATGCATAGACGCGCACTAACCGACTTGAAACAAGGAGATAAGGAGTCGTTCTGGAATTCATGTGATCTCTTGGCACTTCAGACTTGATGCGGAGCGTCGCTTCCCCTTCGTCCGCAAGCTCGACCGTGCGGAGGCGGAGCACTTCCTGGAGCTCGTCCGGATAGGCCTTCCGAAAGGCCTCACGAGCTAAGCGTACGTCGAGCTCGAAAGCCACACCCATGCCGCACTGCCTGGCGTAGGCAACGGCCTCCCGCAGTTGGGCGGGCACTTCCGGATTGGTGACCTCATGCCCCGGCAAACGGCAACTGGTCGTCAGAAGATTAAAAACAGTATGGTCGCGGAAAAAATCGAGGCGCTCTCGATATCCCTGCGGTTTGAACGTATCCTCTGTCCAAAACCACGCACCGATCACGGGGGTCACACCGTTTGGCAAGCGACCGGGGACCACGTTCGCCTTCTGTTCCGCAAGAGCCAAGGAAAAGAAGAATCCATTGACTACCATGAGCAGCGATATTCCTCGAATCATCCGGTACTCCTTTCGTTTCGAGTCTACCCTTATTATGTCAGAAATCTTAGAAAAAATTTCTTTTCTACCCTATTGCTTTTCTTTTGCCGGGACGTACTATGACGGCGCCGTTGGATGCTCGTATCGAGCGGCCCGGCGTTGTTGAATGAAACGAAATGATTCAACACTCTTTTTAAGGTGCAAAGAAGATGTGCCAGAAATGTGGATGCACGCCTTGTAAGGTCTGCGGCGCCCCCATCGAAGACGGCGTTTGCTCCGGCTGCTGGGAGCCGGCGGAAGACTGTGTCTGCGAACCCGACGACGAGGAAAGCGGAGAGTCCGGAGACTGGTAACAACTTCAGTTCCTCATCCCGCGGTCCATCACCTTTGAGACTCGCGGCCCGGCCTGCGCCGGAGTAGAACAGAGCGCATCAAACCTCTCATGGATGAGGGTATGATTTGCTTGCTTCTGCCGTGCCTCCGTATGCGCCGATGTTGACAATGCCGCCGTTGGGCGACGGCTCGGAGCCGACGGGAATGCTCGCGTCGCCAGCGTCGATGCACGGGCTGGTCCTTTTATCCCGGAGCCAGCTCTGGCTGGTCGGGTTCCAGCGACCGGCCTGGGACATCAGGTGATAATCGTCGGCAGCCGGGTCAGTGAAATAGGGATCGGCGTCGATGTTGCCCTCACCCGGCCACGGGCCGTTCCCCGCTCCGCCCTCGACGTCGCTGTAGGTGACGGTAATCGTCGAACCGTCCTTGTTGTACATCTCGCCGCCGCCGTCCCAGAGGATGCAGTTGACGATCTGAACGGTGCACGAAGCCTGTACGCGACTGTCATCCAGCGAACAAGCCAAAGCGTTCCCGTTGCCCGCCACGTTGCCGCTAAGCGTGCAATTGGCCAGCGTCGCCCTGCTGCCGATGGAACAGCGTATCGCACCACCGTAGGTCGTGGCCGAATTCTCGGCAAGCAGACAGTTCGTTAGCGTCACGCCGGCGGACATGATATTGCGTATCGCACCGCCGCCATCGCCGGAGGCGGAGTTGCGGATGAAGGTGCAATCCTCCAAGGTCGGCTCGGCGTACTCTCCCAGGTTGTACACGGCCCCGCCGTTGGAAGCAGCGCGGTTGGCGGAGAAGACACAGCCCGTCACGACGGGACGGCACGTGCCCACCTCGCCATGATTATATATCGCGCCGCCGGCCTGAGCTGAGTTATCGTTGAACGTGCAGTTCGTCAGTGTCGGCCCGGCGTTCTCGTTGAATATCGCCCCGCCGATGGAGGCGTTGTTTTGCTCGAAGACACAATTCGCGATCGTCGGTCCGGCGCAGTCCTCGCAATAGATAGCGCCGCCCTGGTCGTAATAACCGCCCGTGATCGTCACGCCGTCGAGCACCGATGACGACATCTCGTAGCTATGGAATGCGAATCCCCTGTGCGGCTCGTTTGTGCGACCCTGGCAATCTATCACGACAAGGGCCGGGTCGTTCGGGTCCAGGCTGCGGACCGTAATGGCTTTGCTCTTGAGGTCCAGGTCGCGATTGCCGGCGCCGGTGTACGTTCCCGCCAGAATCATCACGACGTCACCGGCGGAAGCCGCGTCGATCGCTTCCTGGATGGCGTCAAACGGATGCTCGGCGGAACCATCCTCAAGTGGATCCGAGCGAGTTGGATCGTCGGCCCGAGGATCGTCCGGAGCGCCGGCGTCAACGTAGACCAGTACGGGTGGCGGAGGCTCTATTGCGCTTTCGGTGCGGAAATCAATGCCCCAACGATTACCCGACGAGGCCAGTCCGTCGCGCGAGCTGCCCGTTTGGACCGACAGGCTGGAAAAGACGTAACCATCGGCCTCGGGCCGTACCGTGTAGGTGGTGTTTGCGCTCAAGCCTTCGATGGCGTAAACACCCCGGTCATCCGTCACAGCCACGTGAGCCGTCTGCCCGGCCGTCTCGGCATAGACCGACACGTTCGCTATCGGCCGGACGTTCACGTCGAGGACGCGCCCGCTGATGATCTCGCCGGCGCCTGATGTCCGAATATTGTAGATGCAGCCGAAGACCGACGCAAATTGGCCTCCGTCCGAATCGATGTCCGGCAGATTGTACCAGATGTCACTGAGCCCCTCCCAGCCCATGTTCAAATGGTGGTACAACGTCGAAGACTCGTAGCCGTAACCGTCGCACACGACGGCGTGTCCGCTGCCGGGCAGAGCCGGGTTGATGATGGCAAAAATCACGGGCGCTTTTGCATCGAGATTGGGATTGATGATCTCCCTGAGATTCGCGCTGATGTCGCGGCCGGAATCGTACGCCATGACCGCGTTGCCATACTGGAAGGTGTTGAGCAATGCGTCCTTCCCGTCGGGCAGGAGTGAGGACGAGCCGCCGGGCTCATAGAGCATGTAGGCTGCGACGCCGGCGTCGTAGCAGAGTGCCCCGATGGCCTGACGCTGGGCTTCGGTGACGGCGCCGCAATTGGACTCCGGCTTCAAAACCATATCGTCCCAATCGTATGGACCGCCCTGGCCGTCGCCGCCCCGTGTCCTGACGGTTCGCTCATGGCCGTCCACCGCAATCTGAAAATCGTGCGATCCGATGGACTCCGACGGATACTGGAAGTAGCGCATCACTTGGGCCATCGCCGTCGCAAGACAGCCGCACGGATAGTGATTGGGGACGTAGTAGTTGTAGCAATCCTGGCTGCAAGCCGTCATCTGACCCCATTTGCTCTGGATCAACGGCTGCACGCGAACGTCACTGACATACACCAGGCTCATTAGCCCAAATTCATCGCGGGGATTCTCGGCACGGTCGATAAGATCCCGCCACTTTGTTTCGGGGCTCTGGGCTTGGGACTCGTCGCTCGATGGGAGAGCCGCGAGCACCGAGTATTGAGACGCTGCCGAGATGCGTCCGCCAAGATCGCTGGTGACTAGCGCTCCGAGCGGATTAGTAGACGAGGGATCGTAGACTCCGTCATTGGCAAAGCCGATGATCGGCTCGATTGAATCGTCCGCCGGGACGATCACGAAACCCGACGGCTTGAGATCGACAATGTAGTAGGTGGAGCGGCCGTTATCATCACAGAAGGTTTCCACGTCCGCTACCTGGCGCCCGAGGGCCATACCGAATGGCTGGATGCCGCCCCGCAGCCAACCCGTCACCACCATTTCGGCCTCATCCGCCGTCGTCGGCCTCGCCCACAGATTACCCGACAACAGCAATATCGTCAGGGCAGCCAAAAGAAAAATGCCCTTGCACTTCATCTACATCTACTCCTTACCAAAGCGCTAAGACGAGCAGCGATTTTACCCCCCGAGGAGACCACCGCTGAAAAAAATCAGCGCGCCCGATCAATGTGAATTGTTCACCCTTTCATCCCGTCATTCTCGAAAGAGAGTCCCATATCAAAGAATATTATACACGAAGAGGGGGTCCGGGGTCAAGAGAATAACGGGTCTTTGTAGGGGCGGCTCCATGTGGCCGCCCAGGGCAGGCACGCGGGCCTGCCCCTACAGGTAAGCGATGTTGAGGCTCTTGGCAGCGAGCGTTTCGTTCGGACGACAGACTACGGCGGTTTTGG
>CAYZAH010000241.1:0-3548 GCA_964475805.1 uncultured Pirellulales bacterium
GAGCGTCTCGTCGCAATCAGAAGGCATAAGTTTCGGCCCGATCTGAGCGATTAAACCATCTTCGATGAGAATAGCTGTCGTCGGTGCGTTGTGTGGCGCGTCGAACAATCTACAGTTTGCTATCAATAGTCTGTGTTTTTTGTTACTCATAGTACGGCGAGAATAGCAGGTCATTGTCAGGAGTGCAACATTTTGTTGGACCACTCACGCATTTTTACTCTTCGGTGGGCAGTTCACTCTGTTGCTTCCTCTCGTATTTATCCAGGGTCATCATTTGCTTCTTCAACCTAAAATCACTTTTCCTGTAATCGTACTTCACCTCTTGAAGCCTTGTACACAATGTGACGCGAAACGTTGCAGGAAAAGGTAGTCTCGAACACATGATTATTGTGATTCCAGATCAATCGGACGCTCTTGACACGGATGGTCCTCGCTCGTATCATGCCTCCAAACGGCATGTATTCCTGGAGCAGGTAAAATGGCTGAAGTAGAAAAGAGCTGGGAAAAGCGCCTGGCGGGCGCGCCGGACGCGTTGACGGTCGATTTTGTAGAATCGCTTTCGATAGATAAGCGTCTTTACAAGTACGACATTGTGGGATCGATCGCACATGCTCAGATGCTGTCTGAACAGAGCCTCATTACCAAAGATGAGTTCCGGCAGATACGGGACGGACTGATCGAGATCAGCGAAGAGATGGCTGGCGGGAAATTTGTCTTCGAGAAGACCTACGAAGATATTCACATGGCTATTGAAGCGGCGCTGGTGGCTAAGATCGGGGACGTGGGCAAGAAGCTCCACACTGGGCGCAGCCGGAACGACCAGGTGGCGACGGATATTCGGCTATGGATGCGTGACCGAATAGAAATTCTCCAAGCCAAGATCACGCTGTTTCAAAAGGCCCTCGTCAAACTGGCAAGTGGTTACTGCGAAGAGATCATGCCGGGCTATACGCACCTTCAACGAGCGCAACCGGTGGTGATCGCTTCGTATCTTTTGAGTTTTGTCGAGCAAGTCGAGAGAGATTTCATCCGCTTAGGAAATTGTCGCACGCTACTCAATATTTCTCCATTGGGAAGTGGTGCCATTGCTGGCTCGACGCTTCCCTTGGACAGAAAGAACACAGCTAAGCAATTGGGATTTTCAGACATTAGTTACAACAGTATTGACGCCGTGAGCGACAGGGACTTCTGTGCGGAGTTCATCTTCGATTGTGCGCTGATAGCAACCCATCTGTCGCGGCTGGCCGAGGACTGGATCATCTACTCGTCCAGCGAGTTCAGCTTCATTCGGATTGACGACGCCTACTGCACGTCGTCGAGTATGATGCCTCAGAAGCGCAACCCCGATGTCCTGGAGCTGATTCGAGGCAAGACCGGGGCGGTGTACGGTTCGTTAATTGCGATGCTCACGATTCTGAAGGGCCAGCCGTCGGGGTATAATCGCGATATGCAAGAGGATAAAGTCCATGTTTTTTCGGCTTGCGACACAGTTGAGGCTTGCCTGGATATTGCACGTGCGGTCGTCTCCCATACGAAGTTCAATACGAAAAGGATATCGGCCGGACTCGATGAGGGGTTCTTGGATGCGACGGCTTTGGCGGAGTATCTGGTCGGAAAGGGCGTTGCATTTCGCCAGGCGCACGGCGTCGTCGGTTCTCTGGTGGCCCACTGTGAAAAGCAGAATAAGAAGCTCAGTGAGCTTACCCTTGAGGAGTTCCAGGAGTATTCGGCCTCGATAGAGGCGGATGTATACGAGAGTCTCGGGGCCGTGCGGGCCGCTGAGAAATACGCCACGGAAGGCGCGGCCGGGCGAAAGCAGGCTAAGCAGCAGATTGAGTACTGGAACAGGCAATTGGCGCAGCGATGAGTCCCGGTGAAGACGAAATAACCGCGTGGTTTGCCCGCCAGAGTCTGTTGTCTCCGGCGGATTTCCCCATTGGTATCGGTGACGACATGGCCGAGATCCGCGCAGGTGACACGTCCATTCTTATCACGACGGACATGCTGCTGGACGGGGTACACTTCGATCTGAAGGAAGCTACCATCGAACAAGCCGGGTACAAGGCAATGGCGGTGAGTCTGAGCGATTGTGCGGCGATGGCGACACAACCCGTGGCCGCTGTGGTCTCGGTCGCGCTGCCGAGAGGTTTCGGACAGGGCGAGCTCAAACAACTTCATTCCGGGATCACCCGGGCCGGCGACAAATTCGGTTGTGCGCTCGTCGGAGGGGATATCACGAGCTGGAGGCAAGACCATCCATTTGCGATCAGTGTGGCTATGCTGAGCAGACGGGCGGGCAACGAGCCTGTCAGGAGATCGGGGGCGAAGGCTGGCGATAGTATCTGTGTGACGGGTTCGTTAGGTGGGTCGCGTTATGGAAAGCACCTGGATTTTGAACCAAGGGTAGCTGAAGCCGTGAAGATCGCTCAGATGGTCAGGCTACATGCGATGATGGATATCAGTGATGGGCTAAGCAGCGATTTGAATCGTATCTGTGCGGCCAGCCAGGTGGGTGCGGTTATAGAGACCGAACGCATTCCGATATCGCAGCGTGCTCTGAAGGATGACGAGCCGCTGAATTCCGCTCTTAATGACGGCGAGGATTTCGAGCTGCTTTTTACTTTGACTCAAAGTGATTGCGATGAGTTGCTGGACAAATGGGACGAGCCGGTATCAATTACTCGAATCGGCGAAATTACGGAGGGAGAAAATGTCAAGATAAAGATGCCCGATGGTCGGGTTCGTGATCTACCGGTCGGAGGATACGATCATCTCAAGAATTAACCGGGAATACGAAGGAGGTATAGATTATGAAATGTCGATTGTTGCTTGGTGGGATAGTCTGTTTGGTTGCGCTCTTTGGGTCATCTGTCTGTGCATCGGGTGCCGAAAAGCTGAATCGGGCCTTGGTTGCCCTTGAAAAAGAGGATGGTTCGGTCTTCCTTAGTTGGCGGCTCCTGGCCGACGATCCGCCGGATATGGCATTCACAATTATGCGGGGCTCTGTGAATCTGACGAAAGGCAAGCCTTGTCGGCAAACCTGCTTTGTCGATGCGGAGCAGGGGGCCGGGCACGGGGCCGAGTACACACTCTACAGATACGCTGAAGGTGGCCGGCTGAAAGAGTCCGACAGGCTCGGTTGCGTCACGGCCATCGACAAGCCTTACCTGAGCATTCCACTCAAAGGCGACTACGATTTCCAGAAGGTCGGCATCGCCGATCTGGATGGTGACGGTCAGTACGAATACGTCATCAAACAGCCTAATTTCAATACGGATCCGTACCAGCAGCCCGGCTATTGGAAAAAGAGTACGACGACATACAAGCTCGAAGCCTATCGCCTGGACGGCACGATGATGTGGCGCTACGATATGGGCTGGTCCATCGAGGCCGGGATTTGGTATTCGCCGTGGATCGTCTACGATGTGGACGGCGATGGCAAGGCCGAGGTCTATTGCAAGGCTGGCGAGGGCGATCCCCGCGATGAGAAGGGACTTGTGCAGACGGGGCCGGAATATCTCGTCAAGCTCGACGGGGAAACGGGCAAG
>CAYZAH010000241.1:3648-6346 GCA_964475805.1 uncultured Pirellulales bacterium
ACTTGTGCAGACGGGGCCGGAATATCTCGTCAAGCTCGACGGGGAAACGGGCAAGGTTGTCGCCAAGACGGACTGGCCCAGCCGGGACGGATTCAGCAAGTACAACTACTATTGCCGCAACTTCTTGACGGTAGCTTATCTCGATGGCAAAAAGCCGTCGCTGATTATCCAGCGGGGCACGTACAATCTCATCAAGATGCAAGCGCTGGACAAGGACTTCAATCAAATATGGTACTGGGAATCAACGCAGGAAAAGAAGAGATTCAGCGGCCAGAGCGGTCACGGATTGACGACGGCCGACGTGGATGAGGACGGCAGGGACGAGTTGGTGATGGGTGCCGCGGTGATCGACGATAACGGCAAGGGGTTGTGGTCGCTGGAGATGGGGCATCCCGACGTCATGTACGTGGCCGACATCGATCCGAGTAATCCGGGACTGGAGATATTTTACGGAATCGAGCCGCGTCAGAAGACTGACGGTATCTGCCTGGTGGACGCAAAGACCGGCCGCAAACTCTGGGCGCACAAGGAGCCGACGCGCCATGTGCACAGCCAGGGAATGGCTGCTGATGTGCGGGCTGATTCGCCGGGTATGGAGGTCTACGCGGGCGAGAGAGATTTGAAGCAGCGATGGCTTTACAGTTCCAAGGGCAAACTGCTTGAGTTTCACGAGAGCGGAACGCTGAGTCCGCGTGCGCTGTGGTGGGATGCCGATCCACAAAAGGAAGTGATCCTCAGCAGAGATATTCGTGATTGGGACGGCGAGGCGATGCAGCCGATCGAGGGCAGAGTCATCGCGGTCGTCGATTGTCTGGGGGATTACCGGGAAGAGGTTATTACCAGCCTGAAAGGGGAGCTTCGTATCTACACCACCACGATTCCCGCTTCGGATCGGCGTGTCTGTTTGATGCAGGACCATCAATATCGTATGGGCGTGGTTGCTCAGACGATGGGATATTACTACCCCCCTCAGCTTGGCAAATGACGGTTGGTCCGCGAATATGGAATTTTCCGCTGTTTTGAATTCGCCGGAGGAGACTATTGAATTCGGTCATCGGCTCGGCGGGCAATTGCGAGGCGGCGAGGTTATTGCGCTATGCGGACCGCTGGGAAGCGGCAAGACACATCTGATTAAGGGAATCGCAGCGGGCGCCGGGGCCGAAGACGGCAAGAACGTCAACAGCCCAACCTTTGTCATTGTCAACGAGTACAAAGGTCGGCTGGACGTCTACCATGTTGATGCTTATCGGCTCCATTCGATCAGGGAGTTCGATATGTTGGGCTTCGACGATTTCTGCTACCCGCAGTCGGTGGTCTTGATCGAATGGGCCGATAAAGTCGAGTCTGCGCTACAGTTCTTGGATTACATCCGAATCGAACTTGAGCACGCCGGTCCGACCAGAAGAAGACTGCACGTCGGGAACGCGCCCGAGTACATCACGTTGTGATAATCTTCTTCGGTCCTCCGCGACATGACCAAGCCATTACGGTCACACTCCGGTCAGGCGATTCCTCTGTGCATATTCTATATTCCCCACTTTAGCGATTTTGCATGTAGAGGATTGTTTCCTATATTTTCAGTGGAAGCTCATTTACGGCTTTGGAAAAAGCGGATAGGCAAGCCATTTTCGGACGTAGGGTGATGAAGTCATCACTCCAGTTCGATTACACGAGCAAACACTTGAAGTAGTTGTTTACAGTGTTCTTTTGGATTGACCATTTTTGGGAGGATTTGCGGCAAAGAGAAGAATTAAGGTGTGGTAAAGTCGCGTATCGATCAAGTCGATACCTTGTCTGTAGGAGCTACCACATTAGAGGTTGAGGGTCCATTGAAATCCATTTTTCTTACAAAGGGGCAAAACATGAAAGCTAAGAGCGGTTTCACATTAGTCGAAATTCTGATCGTCGTGGTCATTTTGGGCATCCTGGCAGCCATCGTGATTCCTCAGTTCACCGAGGCCAGTACTGAGGCCAAAACGTCGAGTCTGTGCACAGATCTTCAGAGCGTTCGCTCGCAGATCGAGCTGTACAAGATTCAGCACAATGACAACCTGCCGGGCGTTAATGCGACCGGTCACGGAACGGACGTTGATTTCGCCGGGGCGTTGACGGGTATGACAAATCAGGCTGGCGTAGCGCAAACGACCGCCGGCGATGGCGTGTACGGCCCTTATCTGCAGAAAATGCCGAGCAATCCGTTTGTCAGCGGCGACGATGCCAATGACGTTACGGCAGGTACGGCGGTGGCTCCGACGGGGGCCGATGGCTGGTATTTCAATACCACCTCCGGGGACTTCAACGCCAATGATTCTGCAGACCATTGGAAGCTCTAAGCAGGGCGTGAATGCTATCATGCTACAGGTACGCAGTCCGCGCATCCGGGCATGATCTCAGAAGGACAAAACGATAACCGGGCTGGCCATGCTGATGCTGTAGCAGGTCAGCCTTTTTTAGTGAGGGTGAAATACCTATCAATCCGAAAGGAATAATGATGAAAACGGCAAGGGGTTTTACGCTTGTCGAAATACTGATCGTCGTTGTCTTGCTCGGGGTGCTCGCTGGCATCGTTCTTCCGTTGGTCGCGCGTGGCGCCATGTCGGCCAAAGAGAGTGCTCTGGCGCTTGATTTGCAGATGTTGCGGAGGTTTGTTCTGATCTACAAGGGCCAGCACCTGGAGGCGGCGCCTGGTTATCCGAAC
>CAYZAH010000242.1:0-6333 GCA_964475805.1 uncultured Pirellulales bacterium
TAGAAAAGGCCCTTGGCCGAAGCGGCGGTAATACCGCACGTATGCCCGGGGCGCAGGAATTCCCAGGGGACTTCTTTGCCGGTGATGGGGTGGTCGCGCATGATGATCTCACCCGTGTGCAGCTTGCAGGCACGCGGCTCCAGGATAATCTCGTCGTCGATGATGACCGGTCGCGTACGATAGTTCAGAGCACGGGACCACACCATATCGCCGCTTCCGGTTGATAACGCCGTAATACGACGCCATTTCAAACCGCCTTCCGCGAAGCGCCATGCATCGTGATTGCCGTGATTGCCGAAGAACAAGAGCAGCCCGTCGGCACAGGCCGCGCCCATCCTGTCTCCGCAACAGCCCGTCAGATCGACGGGATGTTGCCAGAGGAGCTTCCCGCTTCGGGCATCGAGCGCAGAGACGACTCTCACGTCGGCGCCGTCGTATGTCAAAGTACCCTCGGGGTTTTCCTCCTTGAACAGCTCGGCTCGCAGAGAGCTGATCAGATACTGCACGTGAGCTTTGCGGCCATACGATTTGTTGACCTTCATCTGCTCGGCGTGATACTGCTCCATCTTGTGCAGCTCTTCGAGGATACCTTCCCGCTCTTTGTATGTACCCTCGTTCGTGAGTTTTCTTCTGCTCTTTAATGCTTCGGTTCTTTGTTCCGGTGTTATCCCGCTGTCGGCGAAGAATATCTTTCCGTCTCCCAGGGCAACCGTGACGTTCGCGATTTTCTTTCCGTCATGCCTCCAGAGCAATTCGCCCGTCTCGGTATCCATGGCGAAGACCGCGTCGCTGACCATCAAACCATTGGTCACGGCGTTCGTCTGCAGGAACTCGCCACCCCGGCCGAAGGCACTCATGGCTCCGTACATATACCCCGATCGCTGGGCGGCCATACGCAAATCGTGCGGATCGGGATACTGCCTGATTGTCTGCTTATACTGGCTCCTGTACGCTTCCGGGACGTCTTCGATATTCTTGTATCTTCCGTTGGCCACGAAGCGTTTCAAGATCGCACCGTAATCTTCGTTCATCGCCGTCGCCGTCGAACCGTACAGGATATGATTCACGACGGAGACGTAGCCCCACCGGTGCGGCGTGCCGTCGGTCGAAGGCGGAAGTTCGTATTCGCGGATCGTTTCGCCCGTCGCCGGATCGAGGCGATAGCATCGGTCGTGAGCCGCTATGTACAAGCCGTCTTCAGTCAAAGCCAGGTTTCCGGAATCGGCCTTGATCATCACACGGACCGCGCCCGGGATATTCCGTTTCCAGAGTAGAGTTCCATTGAACGCATCCGCTGCCATGACGACCTCTTCGCCTTGCATGAAAAGCCGCCCATTCATGGCGACGGGACTTTCAGCCAGTGCGTGCCGCTCGACCATGCCCATAGGCCCAGGCTCGCCGAACCAGAGAACGCCCAGTGGCCCGTAGACTAACTCATCGCCGGAACAGGCCGAGTTTTGAGGGTCGCAATATTGTTGTGTCCAGGCTCCCGCGTCCTCCAACGGCCCGCGAACGTAGGTCCTCCAGGCAAGTTGACCCTCGCGATGGAAGCTCAGGCACGCCACGCCTCCCCAAGGTCGGAGGATACGCTGGCCTTGCTCGGCCGTCCCTATTGTCTCTCCCGTCAGGAGCATCCCATCGGAGACAATCAAGTTGGCAAAGTAGGTTGGCAGTGATTCCATATCCCAAGGCTCTACCGCAACTCGTGTACCCAACAGGCCCGCGGCGTCGAGTTTATTTCGAGCCGTAGTTAGCTTCTGTGGGTCCTTTTCGAGACCGACGATCTTGAGTTCAGTTCTCTTGGCTAATTCGTAAGCTAAGCGTCCCTCGCCACAATCCACTACCAGAGCATACCCTTTCCTGGCATCGGTTTCGGCTAAGATTTTCTCCGCGGCGGCTTTGTATGTCTCGGCAAGTGCATCGCTCGGATACGGATCAGCTACTATTTCAGGGCTGAATTCCTTGGCCGTAGCCGTTTCCTTCGGGCCAAAACAATAGACGGGGCCTTCATCGCTGCTGACACCAGATGCCCGTCGGACACGGCCAGCGCGACAGCCGTGCCCGTTACCTTGCTCGTCCATACTTCGTCGCCAGTCTTGCCGTCAATGCCAACCACAAGCCCATCGCCTCCTGCGTACACGACGTCACCGGCCAGTACGACTGAGCTGAGTCCTCTTCTCAGATAGCGCCACTCGAAGCTGGAGCCCTTCAATCGGTTTTCTTCCGCCTTGGTCTGGTTGATCTTCTCCGTCAACGCTGCGATTTGCTTGTTGAGTTTCTCGTGGGCCGCCTCGTCGCTGGAGTCGAGCTTCTTCTTCAGTTTGTCCATCTCGCCTTGGCACGCGCGTTCACTTGCGGCAAGGTTGGAGACCTTGCTCACAGCTTCGGCGTAGGCCGCCCGGTTAATCGCATAAACACCCTGAGTCGTCACGATGTAGGAGAACTCGGGCGTCACGGTCATATCGATCCCCGGAAACCAGGCAAAGGCGTCGCCTCGCCTCCGGCCGGTCTTGGCGTCGTAGGCGACCTTGTAAGGCTCGCCCGAAAAATCCACGCCGGAGATCAGCCGGTCCTCGTCAAGCAAGGCCCACGTGCCACCCCGTTTGGCGCCGGGGGAGGCGTAGAAAAGGAACTTTCCGGTATGGCGGTCGAACGCCGCCGGCATGGAGCGGCCGGACGGGACATACACAACGTCCCTGGAGGCGAGCATGTAGCCGTGGGGTGATATTCCGCCGAACTCTAACTCGTGGGCGCGGTCCCCGATAGTGTCGTTCTTCCAGACGACCGAGCCGTCCTTGGCCTTGAGGGCACAAATATACAGCCCTTCATAGGGAAAGACGCCCGCCGCGAAATAGACCACGCCCTGATCGACCAGGGCGCCCGTCCGAACGGGCCAGAGCGATATCATTCTGCCATTGCCGATGACCCTCTCGTCGGTGGGACCGGGCCGGTACTTCCATACGAGCGAGCCGTCCTTGCCATCAAGGCAATACACGTGGCCGTCGTCGGAGCCGAAGTAGACCTTGCCGTCATAGACAGCGGGCGCAAATCGAACCGGCCCATCGGTGCAGAACTCCCAGCGGGTCGATCCGCTACCTAAGTCGATCGAATAAACCTTGTCGGTCGTGCACGAGCCGAAATAGGCTATACCTTCGGCAATCACCACGTGGTAGGCGTTGTCGTTGTGCATTCGGGGCAGCTCTTCGCCCGGCATCGGCCAGGCGGGCTTCGGCGGATGCGCGGGAGTGTACTTCCACTGCAAGAAGAGCTTCGGACCGACGGTTTCCGAGGTCGTTCCACTACGCGCGGTGTCAGCCCGGTACGTCGGCCAGCTTCTCGCGCCGGCTACAGCGCAGATGACGAACAGAATCAAGAGAATTGCGATTTGCGATTGAGATCGGTAACCGTCAATTGAAAAAGAGTTGATCCGCCGCTTCATTTGGATAGCTCCTGTCCTGATAGAGCAACATGATTAATGTCCCAAGCCGGACCAGTACGTCAACCGGCTTCACCATGTGGTGATTATAATCAATCGACTTGTTGCACGACAGTATTTTCTGAGCTTATCTGCGGACGAGCTGGCGATCCTCCTCGCGACGGCGATTGATGATCTCTTCGGCCAATTTGTCGGGGACACGTGCGTAGCGAACCATTTCCATAGAAAAGGTGGCCATTCCCTTGCTCAGGCCGCGAACGACGGTTGCGTAGCCGAACATGCTGGCCAGCGGGACCTCGGCTCTCACGACGGTGTAGTGGCCCCGCATTTCAGTCTCAAGGATAATTCCCCGGCGCGCGTTGAGATCGCCCACAATAGGCCCCTGGAATTCGCCGGGCATTTCGACTTCGACCTTCATGATCGGTTCCTGGAGGCAAGGCCTGGATTTTCTGAAGGCTTCGATGAAGGCGTCCCTCGCCGCGATGCGGAAGGCCATCTCGCTCGAGTCCACCGCATGGAATGTGCCGTCGTCGAGGCACATTTTGCAGCCGACGATCTCGTATCCGGCCAGCGGACCTTTCTTCATAGCAGCCTGGAATCCTTTGTTCACAGCGGGGATGTATTCGCTGGGAATGCGCCCGCCCGTCACGTTATCCTCAAACTCGTATGTCGATTCGTTGTCCTGGAGCGGGATCAACCGGCCAATCACGTGTGCATACTGGCCGGAGCCACCGGTCTGTTTCTTGTGGCGGTAGTTGAACTCAGCCTCGATGGTGGGTGCCTCGCGATAGCTCACGCTCGGTGCACCAACCGTTACCTGTGCTTTGAACTCACGGCGCATCCGCTCGATGTACACGTCGAGGTGCAGTTCTCCCATGCCGGCGACGATTGTCTGGCCGGTTTCCGGGTCGCTCCGGACGCGGAACGTCGGGTCTTCCTTCATGAACCGGCTAAGGGCTTTGGCCATCCGTTCCTGATCGACGGAGCTGGCAGGCGTGATGGACAGACTGATGACCGGGTCGGCGACAAAAATGCTCTCCAGGGAATAGTTGATCCCGTGGCTGCAAATCGTATCGCCGCTGGCGCAATCCACGCCGAGCAGGGCCACAATGTCGCCCGGGCCGGCGTCGCCGATATCCTCGCGGTCGTTGGCGTGCATTCGGACGATGCGCCCGATGCGCAGGGTGCGATTCGTGCGGGCGTTGCGATATTGCTGACCTTTGACGAGCTTGCCCTGATACACGCGAACGTAGCTGAGCTGCCCGAAGGACTCATCGACGATTTTGAAGACCATCGCCACGAGCGGCGCATCCGGGTCACCCGCTAACGGGACCTCAGTGCCTTCGTTGTCATGGTCGCGGGCGAAGCTGGAGCGGTCCAGCGGACTGGGTAGGTAATCGCAGACCGCGTTCATGAGCGGCTGGACGCCTTTGTTCTTGAACGCCGAGCCCATCATCAGCGGCACGATATCGCGATTGATCGTGGCCTCCCGAACTGTCTGGCGGACCATGTCCCGATCTACGGCTCTCTCTTCGACAAGCTGTTCCAGCATGTCATCGTTGAACATGCTGAGGGCTTCGAGCATTTCATGGCGTGCCCGTTCAGCCGCCTGGGCGTATTGAGACGGAATCGGTCCGCGAATGACTTTTTCGCCATCCTTGCCCTCGAACGTGATCGCCTCCAGGGTGATGAGATCGATCACGCCCCGGAAGTCTTCGCCGACGCCCATCGGGATTTGAATGGGCACGACGTTGAGACCAAGCTTGTTCACGAGGTCGTGACGCACGCGGTCCGGATCGGCGCCGACGCGGTCCATCTTGTTGATGAAAGCGATGCGTGGGACACGGTAGCGTTTCATCTGTTGATCGACCGTAATCGACTGGCTTTGGACGCCGCCCACGGCGCAGAGGATCATGATTGCCCCGTCCAGCACGCGCAGCGAACGCTCCACTTCCACCGTGAAATCCACGTGGCCGGGAGTATCGATCAGGTTGATGCTCTTATCATCCCACTCAACTTGGGTGGCGGCCGAGGTGATCGTAATGCCCCGCTCGCGCTCGAGGTCCATGTAGTCCAACGTCGCACCGCCCTCATCCGCGTGAACTTCCTGCATACGATGAATCCGGCCGGCGTAGTATAGAATGCGCTCGCTCAGCGTCGTCTTGCCCGAGTCGATGTGCGCCGAAATACCAATGTTTCTGATTCTCTTAATCTTAGTCATGTTTCCTCAAAGTTATCGTCAAACAAAACGTCTCACTGTAAAGTCACCCCTCACATCCTTCGTCAAAGTGGAAAACAGACAAATGGAAGGTACTTACAGCCCCAATTTCACCAAAACCATTAATCTTACCCTTATTGTCGTGCTAAAGCAAGGATAAAATCACAATTTTTTGCAGAAAAATGTTTGAAAATATGTAGTTTTTGGACGGGATTTGGCGGGGAATTGCGACATGGGCGGCGGAAAGTCGTGGGTTGCACAACGGGTCGTGGGGATGTTCGGGACTGGCAACTCTCCAAACGACAGAAAGCAGACAGCCCCAGAACAGCCACAACGTGGCGGACGTTATTCAACACTGACCGTCAGTTCGTGGATCGACCAGAACCAGTCGTTGGATGAGCCGGTCTGAACGATCTTGATGAAGCGGGCCCTCACGGGCTTGTCGAACTTGATTTGGGTGACGGGTTGCGTTCCTTTGCCGGTCACGATGGGTTTGCCCCAACTACCCCCGTCGAAAGAGACATACACCTCGTAGCCGCGAGGATAATCGTTCGACGAATTTTTTGCATCGAGCGTCAGGCCTTTCACCGTGCTTTCGACGCCGAGGTCCAAAACGAACCAGTCGCCGGGCTTCATCGGCCTGCCCGTATCCCACCGGGTCCCCGGGTCGTGGTCCAAT
>CAYZAH010000243.1:0-6325 GCA_964475805.1 uncultured Pirellulales bacterium
TCATCCAGGAGCACTCGTCGATCTGGTGAATGTAGAAGTCGCTGTACATGCCGCCACTGGCCCAGAGGAAGCTGTGGAACCGCCGAATCTGGTAGAGCAACTCGCTCGTGCCGTCCGGTTTCGGCCCGGTCGTGCACGCCTGTCCGGCCATCCGGTAGCCCCTCAAAGCGATGATGTCGCCGATCTCGCCGGAGTTGATGCGGTCCAGAAGTTGTCGCCGACCCCTGCAATGGCGTACCATCAACCCAACGCCCACCTTGAGATTCTTCTGATCGGCCTCTTTGGCGAGCTTCAACATTCGGCGTGTCGTTGGACCGTCCACGGTGACGGGCTTTTCCATAAAGACGTTCAGGCCCTTTTGGATGGCATAAGTGAAGTGCACCCAGCGGAACGCCGGCGGCGTCGCAAAGATCGCAACGTCTCCTGGGCCGAGACAATCCATCGCTTTCTTGTAGGCGTCGAATCCCAGGAACCTTCGATCTTCAGGCACGTCCATCCGATCAGCGTACCCTTTCATCAAGTTCTCGTAGCTTTGAGAAAGCCTGTCCTCGAAGACATCTGCCATCGCGACGAGCCTGATCGGCCCGTTCTTGACGGACAGGGCGTTCGAGGCAGCGCCCGTTCCCCGGCCGCCACAGCCGATCAAGACGATCTTGATCGTATTATTCGCACCGGCGTAAATGCTCGGGGCGATCCCCGCCATCACAGCCGAGGCAGCGGCGACACGCCCGGTGTTCTTCAGAAACTCACGCCGGGTCGTGCCAGCGTCTTTACCCATTTCACTCGAATCAGTCATAATGTCTCCTTTTCGATGTGTCTTTTCAGATCGAATGGTTCATTTCATCTATCCAGATACTACGCAGGCTCATGCCGCATTAGAGGTGCATTATATCCGATAGTCAATCCGGATTCAACTGCTGTTTGGAAGGTGTGAGGGGATGAGGCGAAATGTCACAAAGGCTTGAAATCAATGAAAATAGGGACTGCCAAGTCACGAAAAAAAGCCGCTGGTCTCAGGAGAACCGAAACCAGCGGCTAATCAGTCACGAAAGTTTAATACTACATGAAGTCTCTATATTCCCGGTCCTTGACGATGCCCGGTTCCGGAATGGGATATCTGCCCTCAGCATTCGGACGCAGAGGCGCGGGCGAATCCATCGTCAGTTCGTCCAGGTTGGGCGCCATCTCGTGCTCGCTGTTGAGGATTTGCTCGTAGGTGATTTCCTGGCCTGTATGTGCCGCCATGCGGCCCAGACTTGTCACAAGGCTGGCTCGGACGCCACGCTCTACTTCGTTGTATGGCTTGTTGTCGCGAATGGCATCCACAAGATCGTTCCATTCGTTCTGATACGGATCACGCTCGTCGGGACTGACCTTGGATTGCCAGATCATTTGCGAACGGTCCGGATCCTGGCTTGTGTACGTGCTCGAGGGCATACCGCAGTCACCGCTCTTCGAGACAATCGCCATACCCTTGCTGCCGTGCGCGTAGCTGGAGTAGATATCTTTGCAGCCTAGCATACAGCGTCCATCCATGAGGAACTTGCTTCCATCACCGAACGTGTATTCCACGGAATATGTGTCGAAATTCTGGTCCACATAAGGTACGCCTTCGGGGCTCTTCTTATAATGGCGGCCACCCAAAGCTTGGGCTTTGACGGGCCAGTCATTCTTCATCCAGCACTGATGGTCGATGATGTGAATGTAGAAGTCACTGAAGCACCCGCCACTGGCCCAGATGAAGCTGTGGAAACGCTGGATCTGATAAAGCAGATCGCTAATCCCCGGCGGCTTGGGCAGAGAGCAGAAGAATCCGATGGGTCCGCTCATCCGGTAGCCGCGCTGCAAAATGATATCACCGATTTCACCGTCCCGGATGCGCTGAGCTAATTGTTGAAGCGCCCGGCTGTGACGAGACATTAGTCCCACTCCAACCTTGAGGTTTTTCGCCTTTGCTTTTTCGCCGAGCTTGAACATCCGCCGGCTGACCGGGCCGTCCACGGTGACGGGCTTTTCCATGAAGACGTTGAGGTTCTTCTCGATGGCGTAGGTGAAATGCACCCAGCGGAACGCCGGAGGTGTTGCAAAAATCGCAATGTCACCAGCATTGAGGCAATCCATCGCTTTCTTGTAGGCGTCGAATCCGATGAACCGGCGATCATCGGGTACCTGTACTTGGTCGCCGTGCATATCTTTCAACCTCTTGTAACTGCTGGCGAGGCGATTTTCAAAGACGTCGGCCATAGCCACGAGTTTCATGGGACCTCTTTTGACGGACATAGCATTCGATGCGGCTCCCGTGCCCCTGCCTCCGCAGCCGACCAAAACCAGTTTGATCGTATCACTACCTTGCGCATAGATGCGTGGGGCGATCCCAGCCGCGATAGCCGAAGTGGCGGCGAGTCGACCCGTACTCTTCAGAAACTCGCGACGGGATGTGCTTTTTTCGTTCATTTCGCTCATGATGCATTTTCTCCTAACGATTTGGTATGGTTCTCAAATTTCGTGTTTGTTCCGAGAGGTACTATTTGCTCTCAGCCGTAACATCAGCTTCATTATGTTTGGCGTAATGAGATTTGACAAGCTCTTTTTCACGATCCCGCGCAAAATCCACGTCAGCTTCCGACTGCCTTGAATACCCGCACGTAGTCGATGCAGTACTCTTGCGGGAAAATCGTATCGTCGATTCCCTTCTGCCCGCCCCAGCTTCCGCCAATGGCGAGGTTCAGGATCAGGTATTGCGGCTTATCGAACGGCCACACGTCATTGCCGGTTCCTTCGTTCTCAAAGGTGAAGTACTTCTGATCATCCAGGAAGAAGTCAATCCGATCCGGGTACCATTCGATCGCATAAACGTGGTATTGCTCGTAGGGCTTGTCGGCCTTGATCGTAGCGCCTTTGTTCGTCTTCTTCACGTGGTTATATGCTTTCGTGTGTACGTTGGCGTGAATCAGATTGGGATCGAATCCCACGTTCTCCATAATGTCGATCTCGCCGCACGCGGGCCAGCCGACCTCGCGTCGATTTGTTCCCAACATCCAAATCGCAGGCCACGTCCCCCTGCCGGTCGGAAGCTTCGCCCGCACTTCAACCCGCCCGTACAGCCATTTGGCTTTGCGCCACGTGTTGATGCTCGCCGACGTGTAATCGCCCTTCTCGTATTTCTCTTTCCGGGCTTCGATAATCAGCGTGCCATTCTCGACGCGGGCGTTTTCCAGGCGGTCCTTCGTGTAGTACTGCTTCTCGCGGTTGCGAATGAAGCCCACTTCGTAGCTCCACTTGTTCCGGTCGGGCAATCCTTCATAGTTGAATTCGTCGGCCCAGACTAACTCCCACTTGTCATCGATGCCGGCCGTCGGCCAGCTCATCAGTTCGACGGGGCAAGCGATCATCGACCGCAGCGGAGTATGATTCTGCGTGTCGCCGCCGTTCTGAAGGAAGAAGCGACCCTTGTCGATGCCCGCGTCAATGTTCATCGTCGGCGTTCTGTCGGCGGTGAATCGCGCCTGAGTCAGGGGTAACCACTTGTCGTTCTTGGTTTTGATCCAGCCGTTGCCGTATGTCGCCCGGCGAATATTTCGCGCGCTCTCGCCGTTACGTCGAAAGTCCTCAATGAAAGAGTAGTAGCCGCTCAAGAAATCACCGCCGGTAATCGTCTGAAATGTTGCCAGATGTTTCCACGTCTCTTCGTCATTAAGGTAGAAATAGGCCGCATACGTTGTTCGGTCACCTTCGACAGTGGCTTTGACCATGCATTTGTACGTCTCGCCGATCTTCCAGGGATAGTCGAACATGCTCTTGCCGCCGGTGCCTTCATTGCCGAAGCGACTGACGCGCACGTCCTGTCCTTCATAAAGGACCTTCACCCGGCGGTCCTCGGGCACGGCATTGGGATTGTCCTGCTTGCCCGGATCCCACACCGAAAAGAGAACGACTTTCCGGCCGCGCGTCAATTCCTGAATCCCGAAGTAACCGTGCCGGAAGCCGCACACGCAGAAGTAGCTGCCCGGGTAGCTCTTCTCGACGGTCACTTCGTTATAGTACGCGGCGCCCTGCTCTGCCGGGTACCACAGATGCACGCTCCTTGCTGCGCGAGGCGAACGGTCTTGCGCCGTGACCGGACGGACCGGTCCCCACAAGCAAACCAATAGCATCGAGATAACCAGGGAAGCCTCTGTTTTGCTGATGGCCACTTCTCTATCCTTTCGTCTTGGACACTATCGGAAGCGGTTTGTCGGCCAAAATCTCTTTGAACCGTCTCTTGGCCGCGATCACTTCCGGCGTTGTTGAGTTCGTTACGTCTTTGTATCCCGTCCCGTCCCGGCTGTCGCCGCAGTCGAAGAAACGCCCCGGATGCCCCGGGCCGTTGTCCTCGAGCAGCCATCGCTTCGCGCGTAGAATCTGCCGGTCCCCGAGATAGCTGTAGATCCACTCCCGCGTCGGTCCCTTCTGTCCTTTGAGCAAAGGCGCGAAACTTCGCCCGTCGATAACGTGTCCCTCGGGCAGCTTGGCCCGGGCAAAGTCCGCCAGCGTCGGCAAGATGTCCGAGAAGTCCACCAGTTCGTCACTCACAATCGACGATTTGACGATCCCCGGGCCATTGGCGATCATGGGTACTCTCGCTCCAAGCTCGGTGGGCTGGCCTTTTCCCTGGCCTCCCGTCCCGTTGTCCCCCGTGAACAAAACGACCGTGTTCTTTCGCAAGCCGGCCGCTTCCAGCGCCTTGACGATCCGTCCGACTAACTTGTCCACGTATTCGACGTTGGCCTTGAAGTTCTTTTTCCTGGCGTTCCGGAACTTTTCATCCTCCGACTTCACCGTGTCCGGCGTCACGTAAAACGGGCCATGCGTCAGGCACATGGCGTGATAAACGAAAAACGGTCCGTCCCTGTGCCGCTTGATGAAATCAATGACGAAGTCGGTGAAGATGTCCGGGCCGTAGTCGTCCGGCTTCGTCGGCACATATTTGCCGTTCTTCATGATCGACGGATGCCAGTATCGTGACGTCTTACCGCCCCGCTTGCCCTCCCAGCCTCCGGTGTGCACGACGCCCGGCGGCAGATTCTGCTTGTACGCCCACATGCAATATTCGTCGAAACCACATTCCTTGACCAGCGTCGGCACCTTGCCCGTGAGCTGCCATTTGCCCGCGTGGGCCGTCGCGTACCCCCGCGTCTTGAGCACTTGGGCGAACGTCAGGTGCCGGGCGATGTTATCCTCCGGCGACCCAGCTACCGGCCCGCCTCGTCGGCCCGGAAATTGATAAACTCCATTGTGGTGGCCGTACTGGCCCGTCATGATCTCGAAGCGCGTCGGGTGGCAGATGGGCGTGGCGTAGCACGTTCTGAATTGAACACCCGTTTGCGCCAGGCGATCCAGATTCGGTGTGCGATGTTCCCTATTCCCATAACAGCCTAACTCTTTGGCGCCGAGGTCATCGGCCATAATCATGATGAGGTTTGGGGGACGCTCAGCCGATTCAGCCAGGAGACCTGGTCGGTCTAATAATAGGCCCGCCGTTACTATACCTGTTGCCTTTAAGAAGTGCCGTCGTTGCATTCCTTGCTCCTTGTCGTGTGCCACCAGAGGCATCTTTAGTGCAATCATGTTACGAAAGAACGTCGAAAAAGTCAAGTGTCCCTCGTTATTTGGCTGTGCTTGGCTATGTACTATTGCGCCATCTTCAAGTAAGCTTGGCATTGCGTCCTGAAGTTGTTGGATGGATACGACTGGTTTGTCACTGAGAGAGTGCCGATTCATGGCTCGTAGGAAAATCGACGATCACACGCTCGACGTGCTTGAGTTTGGTCAGGTGCGCGGTGTCTTGGCGTCCTTTGCCAGCAGCAAGCTGGGGCGCGCCGCCGCTGAGGCACTCTATCCTTCGCTGGATGCCGGGTGGATCGCCAGGAGGATCGCCGAAACTACCGAGTTGAAACGTCTTCTGGAACAAGGCGTCAGAGTGCCGTTAGCCGGCTTGAGGGATATCCGCACTCTCCTGGAAGACTACGGGAAGAAGCAGACTGTTTTCGAGCCGGGGCAATTGCTGGAGATTAGTGATACGCTCAGGGCGGGCGGGCAACTGAAGACGTTCTTGACTGAATTGGATCCGGAGGACTTTGCGCATCTGCATCGAATGGCAGAGAATCTCGATAATTTCGATCACATCGTCGTGGAAGTGAACCGGTGCATCGGCGCCGACGACAAGGTCAAGGATGAAGCTTCGGAGAAGCTCGCGGAGATAAGGCGCCACATAGCCGATCTGAACAAGCACATCCAAAAAGGGTTTGCCGCTATCGTCGCCAGGGCCGAGATGCGGAAGGCGGTC
>CAYZAH010000244.1:0-6277 GCA_964475805.1 uncultured Pirellulales bacterium
AAACGATTCATTTCTACGCCTACAGACCACGCGGCTGGGACGAACAAAAATGGTCCCACGATGCCGGAATAGAGAGACGTCAAAAGCACGGCGGTCAATACGTTCTCAGGCATTGGCTCTCTCTTGACCATATACGCCAACAGGTAGGCCAGAAGCCCGGTTAGCAAACCGACGACAAAAATTGCAAGAGCCTGATATACCCTTCTTCTGATGGCGACCACGCGATGCACGTAGGCCAGCAGCGTCCCGAACAAGCCGAAACTGATCATGTGCGAGCCCATACCAAGCGGTGAGCCGATGAGATCAGCGGCAAAGCCAATTACAAAGGAGCTTATGATCGCTTCCGGCATGTTGCTATAAACGGCAAAAAACACTAAGAGTATGAGCAGTAGATCAGGCCTGTTATTCCAGCGATCCAGCATCCCTTTCTGCAAAACGGCGGCAGCGAGAATGAGTATTGCAAACCGAAACCATCGCATTCTATTTCCTTCACCCCGTCCAACGAGACTACGTTCTCGGGTGCATGATGATCACCGCGACGTCTTCGAGATTCTTGAGGTCGCACGCGGGCTCAACCGTAATGTCCCAAACGGCCGCTTCCTTTGGATTCCTCTCACACCGAGACACCCTTCCCGTTATGATCGGCGCATCCAGAAAACCCACTTTCTTATACGCAAAAACTTCCGTGCCGATCACAATTTCTTTCTTGAGATTTTCAACCTTGGCGGACTTGCCGTCGCCTTTCATGATACCCCTGAGCCCCGCCACCTTGATCGGAATCTGAGACGTGGAATCCGTGATCAACTTGACGCGCGCCGTACCCCCTTGTGGAAAGACATCGGATATCGTTCCGATGACGCTCTCCCCACCCAGAACATACTGCTCCTTGGCCAGGCCTTTGCCTTTGCTGTACTCGATGATCAACTCACTGCGGGATCCGTCAAGAGTCCTCGTAATTACGCCGGCCGCCAACCAATCGGTACCTTCCCAGACAAAGGTGTTGTACAGACCGTACAGCTTCTGAAACTTCATCCGCTGTTGATCCAGCGTTTGCTGGAGGCTGGCAATAACGTTCCGCAATCGCGTTTCATCGCCGCCGGACGAATCAGCAGACGACGGGTCCATTCTCGCGGTCAACGCGACGTCTCCGCCCAGGCTCAAAGGCCAGCGAAAGACATCCACAAAAGCGAGTTGAAGCTTGCCCGTCAGACTTTGCGGAGCGAACAGCAGGATGCACCCGGTCAGCATGAGCCAGGTGAACAACATTCTCCGAGATATTTTCGTTTGTTTCCGTGCCATCGCGCCAAGTTCAAAGTGACTAAAGTCAAGTATGAATACGGTTGAACAAAGAGCTTGAACGGCCACACATGAACATCTGAGTCTTAGACTTCAGGCACTTCAGCTCACTTTTCCTTATCACTCCCATCCGTATTCATTGTGATCCATCGTGTCTTTCCAAAGCTCCAGGTTCTCGAGATAAACGCTGGTGCCTCGAGCTACACTGCTGAGCGGGTCTTCGACGATCTGGACCTTTAAGCCGGTCGCATTGGCCAGCACCGTATCCATTCCTCTCAACAGCGAGCCGCCCCCACAAATGTGAATGCCATTGTCGATCAAGTCCGCCGCCAGTTCAGGCTCGGCCTTTTCGAGGGTGGCGGTAACCGTGTCGATAATTGCCGCCACGGGATCACGGAGGGCTTCCCGGATCTCCTCACTGGTAATGACGATCTTTCGCGGCAGGCCGGAGATAGTGTCCCGACCGGCCACCTCCATCGTTAATTCTTCTTCGAGCGGTGCGGCTGAGCCGACTTGTATCTTGACCTTTTCAGCTCTGGCCTCACCGATGAGAAGATTATAGGTCTTTTTGAGATGGTTGATGACGGCCTCATCCATGTCGTCTCCGCCGATGCGGATCGACTCAGCCGTGGCGATATCCGCCAGGCTCATGATAGCAACCTCCGTGGTTCCGCCGCCAATATCGACGATCATAGACGCGGTCGGGTCCGTGATCGGCAGGCCCGCTCCGATTCCTGCGGCCATCGGTTCGTCGACCAGGTAAACCCGGCGGGCGCCGGCGCGTTCGGCGCTGTCAATCACCGCTCGCCGCTCGACGGCGGTGATGCCGCTGGGTACGGCGATGACAACGCGCGGCCTGATGAGGCCGCCCCGGCCGTGGACCTTCCGGATAAAGTAGCCCAGCATGGCTTCTGTTATCTCGAAATCGCTGATAACACCGTCTTTGAGGGGACGTATCGCGGTGATCGAACCCGGCGTCTTTCCCAACATCTCGCGCGCTACCAGGCCGACCGCCTCACCGTTATTTAGGACGATGTTCGTTCCTTTGCGGACCGCTACCACGGAGGGTTCATTGAGGACGATACCTTTGTCGCGGACACAAACGAGAGTAGAGCAGGTACCCAGGTCGATACCCATATCCATACTGAACCAACCCAGGACCGTGTCCAGCAGCACGTTAGACTCCTTTCCGAGATTTCCGTTACACCTTAACGATAAGCCAATTATTCCCGACCGACTAAACCTTCATATAACAGCAGGTGGCGGTACTTGTCAACAGCAATAATTCAGGCTACTGTGGTATCGAAAAAAGTGTCTCGTACTGCGTAAAGGACTGATACGCGACGTACGCCGCCGTGGCCAGAACGACGCAAAAGGCCACAGCCAGAATGACGGTATAAAGATTGTCGGGTATGCTGATTTTTTTACCACGACTTTGCACGGCAGGACTCATGTATTAACCTCGCATAGCAATGCACAGATTCGCCATTGCGTCTTTACAGATTGGTTCTGACTGTGTCATCCACCCTGGGCTGATTCTGCAGACCGGCTTGAAGCATCTCGAGCCAGCCCGTGGATTTCTCCGGCATGACGTCCAGGATCACGATGTCGCAAATGTACTTGTCATCCCGAGTGACATGGAATCTCATTCCCTTCTTGACACCCTCGGCCTGGCCGATCGATATCTCCGCCAGGCGCTCCTGCGGTTCCACGTCCGTTACGATACCCTGCAGGTTGATGTCTTTCACCCCCGGCGCGACCTGGGCCGACGATTTCATCGGTGTGACGGGCTCGGACGAGGCGGTGATCTTGCCGTACTGTTGCAGCATCTCGTTGAGCTTGCTCTGCAACTCTGTTTTCTCTTCGATCAGGCGCTTCGTTCTTGCCTCGAGGTCGTCAATGACCGCCATCTTGGTCATTAGGGCGTCCGTCGTCTGCTCGTGCTCACTCCGTTCCTTGATCAGATCGGCTTTGGTTTGTTTCAGTTCCGCTTCGGCGTCGGCTCTCAACTTGTCGTTCATCGCGACCGTCTTGGAGAAATCCTTCGCAGCGGCTTCCCAACTGTCTTCTTTCCGGCGAGCATCGTCTCTATCGATCTGGCACTGTTTCAGGTCAGCCTGTAACCCGTTGATGCGCTCCTGAAGGGCCGCAATCTGGTTGTTGAGATCCAGCTTGATCTTAACTGTTTCGTCTTTGAGATCGTTGAAATTCTTATCGGCGCTATCCGCCCTTCTCTCGGCAGCCTGGTAGCGATTCTGCTGATTATCGAACTTCTTTTTGTAGTCCACCGCGGTGGCAACGTATGTCACGACAATGCCACAAAGAAAGATCGAGGCAAGCGTTAGCAGCACTATTAGAACCTTTGTAAGCGTACTCAAAACAATCTCCTTTCACGAATCACTGTTTTCTTTTCACGACACCCCTCATCGATGCCGAAAAAGGGAACCTCAAACATATCAAGGACGTGGCTCCCGGCCCACGTGCTTCTGCTATTATCAGACGTCCTGCCCTCTCAGTACCAATCCGGGAGATATATAATCTACGCCCCGGCACCCGTGCGTATACCACAATTCTACGCTTAAAAGGCGGAAAGGTCAAGTCAAATCTCGCAAATAGCCTAAATTAAAATCCCGGGAGGGATGGAGGCGTGGCAGCGTCTTATAATATGTTATTTCTTAGATCAGATTATTTCATTTTCGTTTGGAAAACGGCCTTGGCGGCGGCGATACGGACATACTTCGACTGGTTTTTAAGTAATTGAGGCAGGTATTTTGTCAGGGCAGGTGTGCCAATATTGCCAATCGCCAAAGCGGCCAGCACGTTGACCCTGTCCGCGGCGACCTTACCCATGCTGGTGGTGAGGTTCTTCTGGAAGACTTCGAGCACCTCCGGCTCGCCTGTGGTGTCTTTGAGCACACCAAGCTGCGCAGCGGCGGCCAGCCGAACCTCCAGCACCGGATCGTCCAGCTTCGTGGCCAGGATGTCCCTGGCCTGCCTCGTGCGCAAGGCCCCTATGCCCTGGACGCCGATCATGCGGTCGTCTGCGTTGGCACTGTAGGCAATCGCCCAAAGTCTCTGAAGGACGCCCTCGTCGCCGAGCATCGCCCGAGCCTGGAGGCACTGGAGCCTCACCTTGTCACTGGAATGTCTGTCCTCTTGCGCACGTGTGAGTATTCTCAATGCGCCACGGTCTCCGATTTTACCCAGGAGAAAGGCCGCGTTGGCTTCGACTTCCTGATCCGAGCTCTCCATGGCCTTTCGAATCACTTCGAGGTACTGGGTCGCCCCCAACCTTCCCATTGCGTAAGCGGCGGCGATGATGACGTTCGAGTTGACGTCTTTCAGCAGAGGATAGAGGGCCTGCTGGGCGGGAGCATATTGGACGTCACCAACGGCCAGGGCGGCCGCGTATCGGACCGGCACAATTTGATCGTTCAACAGCCGCTGGACGCCGGGCATCAGGTCGCTTCGCCCGGTCGTGCCGACGACCTCGATTGCGTTTACACGCGCCACGGCGTCCGGATCGGCCAGGGCTTGCTGGATAATTTGCACGGCCTCCTGCTCGACGGGTGTGGCCCTCGTCTCAGGCGCATCCGGAAACATCGACGGCGGAGCCTCACGACATCCCGGTGTCAGCATAGTCATGCAGGCGAGAAATAGGACACAGCCGACTGAAACGGTCTTGGTCTTGTATTTATTTCCCATGTAACCACCTTGCCAAAAAGACTCTTCTTCTTCCCGTCCTCGCAAACCTGCCCCAAAGCAGGACTATTATGAGAAGAATCACAAATCCCTGGCAACAAAAATCCAGCCATTCACCATGTCTGCTGAAAAAAGTGACCCTGGAGTCTATCGGCACTCTGTCCGTGAACCACCCAGCCAGACCCGTTCGGGCCATCGCTGGCTTCGGTAGGGTGCCTTCTGCAAATCCGTCTCTGATATGTCCGAGGCTGTCGATCATGCAGCTTATGCCCGTGTTTACACTTCGCACGACGGCCAGTCTGTTCTCGACCGCTCTGAACGCACACACCGCGGCGTGTTGAGCAAGCTCCATGCTGGGTCGGACCTTATCACCTTTGAATTGGACGAACCAGCCGTCATTGCTGATGTTCACGAGCCAGTTGACGCGCTTGCGCCCGTGCTCGTCGAGCGCGAATCTGCGTGCGATACTGGGAACCGTATCCTCATAGCAGATAATAACTGCGAAAGTGAGCTGAGGCTGTTGCGTGCTGTTTTCTTTGTCGGCCATGTGAAACATCGTGTAATCGGTGCCATAGTCGAGTGAATAATCGAAATTGTAGGGGATGAACTTGATCTTCATGAGCAGATTGTAGAACCAGGCCAGCGGTCTTCTGAGCGGCAGCACCTCCCCAAAAGGCACTAAGTGGATCTTGTTGTACACGCCCTCGGCTTTCTCGCCGTCCGGCTTATACAGGAACGCCGAATTGAATCGCTTGTCGTAATCAAGCTTCATATCTTTGTTGAGTGCCAGCGTTCCGCCATACGCTCCGACCAGCAGGTACGCCGAGCCTTTTGCGTGCTGTCTGAGTCTCTGATCGAGCAGGTTCCAATCGCTGTTGGGGTCCATCACTCTCAGCACTTCGGGATTGAGCATGGCCTGGACCATCGTCTCGGGCCAGACGACCAGTTCCGCCCCAGCCTTAACCGCGGCCTGGCTCTTAACCATCAAGCCGTCGAAGAGTTCTTGCCCCGACTCGAACGATCTTTTGACCGACTGCGGGACATTCGACTGCAACGACGCCACCATCGGCCCATCCGTGACACATTCGTCCGCCTGGCCGATCCTCCATCGCCCGTAAAGTACGGCGCCAACTACCGCGACCAAGACGATGCCGGTCTTGACAAATTGTGCGGCAGCAAAGAGCCTTCTCTCTCGCGCGGCGATAATCAGCTCCGCGATCAGCCCGTTGACCATCGCGATCAGAAATGAGACGCCGCCGGCGCCGAAGATGTCGGCGAT
>CAYZAH010000245.1:0-373 GCA_964475805.1 uncultured Pirellulales bacterium
ACCGTGTCAATCAGTGTGAATCCGTGTCTGAATTAGTATATAGTCGTTGGTATTTAGTATTTCGCAATTATTCTCGAACACACCTTGACGAATAATGCTATTAACATTATAATATAATTATGGATGAAATAGAGTTTAGCTGGGATGCCGGCAAAGCCAGGCAGAATCTGCGAAAGCATAAGGCTTCGTTTGAAGAAGCGTCTACTGTTTTTTACGACGAAAGTGCTATCGAATTCTTCGATCCTGTGCATTCGACCGACGAGGAACGATTCCTAATGCTGGGGCTTAGCGGCCGAATGCGTATCATGGTTGTGAACTACTGCCTGCGAAAAGAAGGTTCGGAGATTCGGATCATTTCAGCACGCAAGGCGAC
>CAYZAH010000245.1:383-6270 GCA_964475805.1 uncultured Pirellulales bacterium
TGCCCTCTGTGAGCTCTGCGTGAGATTCGCTGTTGGTATTTGGTAGATAGCATTTCGCAATTATTCTCGAACGCACCTTGAGGAATGATGCTGTTAACATTACAATATGGTTATGAGGAAAGAATACGACTTCTCGAAGATGAAGGGGCGGAAGAACCCTTATGCGAAGCATTTGAAGAAGCAAGTCACGCTCCGGCTGGGAACGGATGTGATCGAGTACTTTAAGGGCCTGGCCGAGGAAACGGGGATTCCGTACCAGAACCTGATCAATCTCTATCTGAGGGAGTGCGCCCATTCACACAAGAGGCTGACTCTGAGCTGGGCGTCATGAGGTCGCTGGCTGTTGGCATTTGGACAAGATAACAGGATCAACAAGATAAATCATCCCGCATATCCTGTAATCCCGTCAGACATCATCGAGAAGAATCCGCATGGGCAGCGAAGCTGCGCCATCCTACGTGCTGCGTCCGTCGCTCGATATCCGGGGTCGGGAGGTCTCACCTGGCGGGAGGGATTCTCGGACTGTACAACCAGGGCGCGTCGGATAGTTCGTAGTCCACGATCTCGTCGGGCGTGAAGAACAAGTCGATTTCATTCTGAGCGGCGGCCGGACCGTCCGAGCCGTGCACGAGGTTGTACCGTTGGGAACAGCCGAAATCGCCCCGGATCGTGCCCGGCTGGGCTTCGTAGCCGAAGGTGCTGCCCAACATCTTGCGGGTGATCTCGATGGCGCCGTCCGCTTCCCAGACCATCAGCAGCGAGGGCGATGAGGTCATGAACTTTACCGCCGGCTCGAAAAAGGGCTTGTCCCGATGGGCGGCGTAGTGCCGGCGGGCCAGATCGTCGGAAATCCGCATGAGCTTGGCGGCGACGAGCTTCAGGCCCTTCCTCTCGAAACGCGCAATGATCTCGCCGGCCAAATGCCGCTGGATGCCGTCCGGCTTGATGATGATCAGAGTCCGTTCCGCCATTGAAAAGAGAATTTCCGGCCAGCGATTTGCGACGTGAACCGAGGCCTCTTTTGTAAATCGAAAATCGCAAATCGTAAATCGTCAATCGTAAATTGGGTCTTACGCTCCTTTGGGGACGATGTAGATTTCCACTCGTCTGTTCTGGGGATTGCCTTTCTTGCCGGGGAGGTTCGGCACGAGCGGCCTGTATTCGCCGAACCCTCGCGCGCTCAAACGCGTCGGGTCGACGCCGTCTTCTTGCATGATCGTCAGGACCGCAATCGCGCGGTGGACGGACAGGTGCCAGTTGGTCGGATGCTTGGCGCGGGTCTCGGCCGTGGCGATGCGAATATCATCCGTGTGTCCGGCGACAATGATGTCGAACTTCTCACCCTCCGGGGTGTTCAGGATTTTGCACAGCGCCTTGACCGCTTCGGCGGCTGAGGCGGCCACTTTGTCGCTGCCCAACTCGAAAAGCAAATCACTCTTGAACTTGACGACCCCGCGGTTGGCGTCGTACGTGACCAGATCGGGCCGCTGCTTGGCAAAGTCCTCGAGTTGCGTGGTCAGCTCCACGGGCAGCACGGCGCCGCCCGCCAGCAGCCTCTGCTGCATCGATGCGATCAGTTCTTCCTTCTTGGCAATGTCTTCTTTAAGCGCGGCAATCTGCTGCTTCAGCGCGTCTACTTCAATGCTGTCCTTTTGTCCTGCGGCGGCGAGCTGCTGCTTGAGCTGCGCAAGCTCCGCCTTCGCAGCGTTCAGTTGAGCCGTGAGGTCATCGATGCGCCTCATCTGCGTTCTGTTTTGGATTCGCAGGTCGTCCATTCCAGAATTGCAGCCGCCGGCCAACAAAATACAGACACTGACAACAACCGCTGAGAGTGTGATGGTTCGCATCATTCAATCCTTTCCAACGTGATCAAGCTATAATTCCGGCCATCCATAATCAGGCAAGCCTTTTAATTTCAAGCTGTTATACCCGACAAAATCTACCCCCCTTCATCACGCATAAGTAAAAACCATTTGCATTCGGCCGTCAACAACAAACTGCTGAAAATATAGACTGCTTTTAACCGTTTTCTTTGTGAGGAAGAAGTTTTTGTGGCCAGGTCCGGACTTTTCTTGTAGACTGCTGCGCGAACGCGACGTGCTTTTTTTGCTGTGGGTGCGTATTGAGTAGTATGGAAGTCCTGGTTGCGGAAAAATGCGGTTTTTGCCACGGGGTCAGAAACGCGATCAGCGTGGCCGAGCGAGTCCTCGCTGCGGAGGACGACGTCTACAGTTTAGGTCCTATCATCCACAACAGGGACGTGGTGGAGCGGCTGGCCAGAGAAGGACTGAAGACGGTCGGCACCGTGGATGAGATTCACTCGGGAACGGTGCTTATCCGCTCGCACGGGGCGGCCCCCGAACAGATCTCCAAGCTCAAAGACAAGGGCCTCGATATCGTTGACGCGACGTGCGTCCTGGTCAAGCGGGTCCAGCAAATCGCCGGCGACCTCGACAACCAGGGCTACCAGGTCGTCATCGTCGGGGAGGAGAATCACCCGGAGGTCCAGGCGGTGGTGGGTTGCGCCAAAGACGTGATCGTCATTGCCGACGAGTCGGACCTGCACCGGCTGCCCCAGAACGCTCGGCTGGGCGTGGTCTGTCAAACCACACAGAATCCGGAGCACTTCGGCAAGATGCTCGGCGCCATGGCGCACGGCAGCTTCAGCGAATTGAAAGTGATCAACACGCTGTGCAAGGAAGCGATCAAGCGACAGGAGTCCGCGGTCCGGCTGTGCCGGCAGGTGGACATTATGTTTGTGCTCGGCGGCCTGGAAAGTGCCAACACGCGGCGGCTGGCGGAGCTTTGCGCCGAGGTGAACAAACGAACGTTCCACTTGCAGAACTGGAACGAGCTGGACACCAACGCGCTTCGCGGCATGCGGACGGCGGGTGTTACGGCCGGAGCGTCCACTCCCGATTGGATTATCCGTGAGTTCGTGGAGAACCTGGAGGCTTCTGATGAGGGCCGCGGGTAAAAACGCATTTCCTGTAAAAATGCCCCAAGAAACGCTTGAAAATCCCCTGTTGTTCTGGTAAATTCCCGAGTTTAGGAATTTGGTATAGAGTGGATGTGGTTTGCCTCGTAGGCAAACGCTTTTGTTGCATTGAACTGAAAGATCAACACACGTGCCGTAGTGCACAAGGAGTTGTCGGCGTGAATGTGGGGCGCCGGCGGCTTGTAACGACAGACGCCACAAAAGGAACAATTTCATGGTAGACAGAAACATCATTAACAAATTGGGGTTGTCCGAGGAGAAGCTGGACGAGCAGGTCGGGGAGATATTTGGCGAGCAGGAAAACGAGTTCCTGGAAAAGACGCTGCAATCGAAAGTGGATTCCCGCCTGCCGGGAACGATTCTCAAAGGGACCATCGTCTCCCAGATCGGCAACGACGTCATCGTCGAAGTCGGTCTCAAGAGTGAGGGGATTGTCGATGCGAGTGAATTTGAAAGCCCCGATGAAATAGAGCCCGGCCGGGAGATCGAGGTTCTGCTTGAAGATACGGATTCGGAGAGCGGCCTGGTCTTGCTCAACAAGCGCAAGGCGGATCTCATCAAAGGTTGGGAGAGAATACTCGAAACAAAGAAAGAAGGCGACGTGGTCACGGGCAAGGTGATCCGGCGCATCAAGGGCGGACTGCTTGTGGATATCGGCGTGCCGGTGTTCCTGCCAGCTTCGCAGGTGGATATCCGAAAGCCGGGCGACATCAGCCGCTTTATAGGCAAAGAGGTAGACTGCAAGATTCTCAAGATCGACATCGAAGGTCGAAACATCGTCATATCCAGGCGCAAGCTCATTGAAGAAGAGCGCCGGAGCAGCAAGGAAAAGATCCTGTCGGAAATCGAGGTCGGCCAGCGGCGCAAGGGCGTCGTCAAGAACATTGCCGACTTCGGTGTCTTTGTGGATTTGGGCGGCCTGGACGGCCTGCTCCACATTTCCGACCTGAGCTGGGGCAGGATTTCGCATCCGTCGGAAGTCGTCGATCTCGATCAGGAAATTGAGTGCGTCGTCGTCGGTGTGGACAAGGAGAACGAGAAGATTTCGCTCGGTCTCAAGCAGAAGACACCCAGCCCGTGGGAGGACGTCGAGAACCGTTATCCGCTCGGTGCGAAGGTCAAAGGCAAGGTGGTCAACGTGATGAGCTACGGGGTCTTTGTCCGGCTGGAAGACGGTATTGAAGGATTGGTCCATATCAGCGAGATGAGCTGGACGAAGCGCCTCGCTCACCCGGGCGAGATGGTCAATCTCGGCGATGAGATTGAGGTGGTCGTCCTGAACGTCAACAAGGAAAAACAGGAGATTTCATTAGGTCTCAAACAAACACAGACAAACCCGTGGGCCATTGCTTCCCAAAAGTATCCGGCCGGCGCGGTGGTGACCGCCAAAGTGCGCAGCCTGACCAATTTCGGTGCTTTTGTGGAAGTGGAGCCGGGCATCGACGGGATGATCCACATTTCGGACCTAAGCTGGACGCGCAAGCACAGTCATCCCGGCGAAGCCCTGAAAAAAGGCCAGGAGATCAAGTGCGTCGTCCTGGAGGTCAACGAGGAAAAGCGGCGTATCTCGCTGGGCATCAAGCAGTTGACCGAGGACCCGTGGATACGCGCCATCCCTGAGAAATACATTCCGGGCCACATCATCAGGGGTAAGGTGGCCAAGCTGACGAATTTCGGCGCGTTTGTCGAGCTCGAGCCGGAGTTGGAGGGACTCTTGCACATTTCCGAGCTTGCGGATCACAAGATCGACAAACCGCAGGACATCGTCAAGGTCGGGGACGAAGTCGAGGTCAAGATTCTCAAGGTGGATACGGATTCGCGCAAGATCGGACTGAGTTTGCGACGCGTGCAGTGGGCCGCCGAGGAGCAGGAGGAGGAGCCGGTGCGAAAACGCCAGCCAATGGGGCCTGAGAAGGTCCTTTCCGACGCCGCCCTGGACCAGCTTACGAAGCGCGCGAAAGCACGGGAAAGCGAGAGCGAGACCGACCAGGATTCTGCCGATGCGGATTCCGCTGCTGAATCTCAGGATGAGCAGTCGGAGCCCCAGATGATCGAAAATCCGGAGTCGGACTCAGAGGAAGAGACCGCCACGAAAGACGACGCGACCGGAGAGCACTGACGGTCAGAGGGTTTGCCGTCGGGAAACTCGCGGAGAATACGGGTGGTTGGAGTCCTTGATTTTATAGGACTCGCAGGGCCGATTGTGTGGCGTTTTGTCACAAATCTTCTCCTCGGTGGCGCTGACTATCATATCTATAACGCTATGTTGTAGCTTGACTTACAGACCAACAGGCGACCTGGACGGAATTTTGTGACGTCAAAAGACATTTTTCTTGACGAGCGCATAGCCGATTTGGTACAAATAGGTGAGTGAAGTCAACTGGCTCGTATGGAGTTTGGCTTTCTGGCATGGAAAAATATCCATGAGTTCCTGGGCAACCACCTAAGCGTGTTAGGTGGAGGGACGACGGGGCCGGAGTGAGGCTTGTGCTGCCTGTGTGAGGTCTCCGCATATTTCCTCAGCTTGCGGCTCGAATTGCGCTCTGCACAAGGAGGAGCAAGAAGCCAAGTCCTGCAAAAGAGTTCTTTTCCAACATACAGAAGGTCTAATCACTATTTTGTGCAATGCAATATTGTTGGAAGGTGTCCATGAGACGCATGGCCACATCATCGTGGTATACGTTTTTCGCTTGCAGGGGCCGTAGGCGTTTTGGCTTGTCGCCAGGACGAATCTCATATGGTCCTTATCAACAGTTTTGGGAAGGAGAATTATGATGTGCAAGAAATTGTCTCTGTTAACCTCTCTTATGCTGGTGCTGGGTCTTGCAGGGATTACCCTCGCCCAGCCGACGGGCGAGATACTCTTCGAGTACTGGCTCGACATCGGCG
>CAYZAH010000246.1:0-6196 GCA_964475805.1 uncultured Pirellulales bacterium
GAAGTATTTCTGGTCATCCGAACTGAATCGCAGAAAGCTGGCAAAAACGGCAAGCGAAAGATCCGTGGACAGATACCCGTCGAGTTTTTTGCCGAATTTCTCATAACGTTTTTTGTCTATTGTCGCGTCGTCGTACAGGCAATGTACATAGCCCGTGTTGTGAGCGACGATGATGACGTTTTCGTTGTGGAGAGCACGCTGAGCCTTGTTGGATATCTCGGTGCCGTTGAACCACATCGACTTGGTGACAAGCCTGCGGTTGTTGGTCAAGATGCCGTCCTGGAGGTCGATGAAATTCTGGGAGTGCAGTGGCGTCAGGATCATGTAAATATCGTCCAGCGGGATTCCACAGACGATGAAGGCCGCCGCGACGTACAGAGCCGCGAGCGAAACGCACTCGCCGGCCCCCACCTGGTAGTTCTCTTTGAGATGGAATGCCTTCATGGCTTCAACGGTCTCGGTCTTCCAGTACGGGATAATGTCACTATTGTACTTGTCCAGACCGAAATGCCGGCGAATGTCCACGTCGAAATAGTACCTGTCGCCGTGATAGCCGAACAGCGCGTTGCTTCGGGCGATTTCCTCGGCGGAGATGAACCGATCGAAGCGGGCGATCTCCTTGTCCTTGTTCGTCAAACCCCACGTTTCAAGATCGAGATTGAACTCGAACTCATCGATGATGAACTGCTTGAGTCGCATCAGCTTTCGGTAGCTGCTCTTGCCCTCAAGTTTCTTGAAGCAATCCTCCTGCCGCCATTGCCAGATAATCGGGCTCATGATGTTGGCCAGAACCAGGCTGTACATCAACTCGGGAAACACGAAGATTTCCATGTCCGAGAGTGTTAGTGCGGACGTGTATTTCTCTAACGGCTCTGGCTTCATCTTGCCTTGCCTCCTATCACCTCGCCTTTCGTCGTCAGGCTCTCAGGCAGTGTTTCAACGAAGGCGCGTATCTCGTCCCGGGTTTTCCGGAAAGCATGCAGAATCTCCTCGTCGCTACCCGTGGCCCCAAACGGATCCTTGAAGGGCTTATGGACGAGCTTGGTCTTGGCGCCGAATATGGGGCAGTCGTTCTTCGCATGATCGCATAGCGTAATGACGAAGTCGAAATCCATGTCCAGATAGGTATACGCGTGCTTCGACGTGTGCGACGAGATGTCGACTCCCGCCTCGGCCATGACTTGAATGGCTCTCTTGCTGACGGCGACGGGCCAGACGCCGGCGGAGTACACCTCCATGACGTCTGACTTGAGATGCCTGGCCCAGCCTTCCGCCATCTGGCTGCGACAGGCATTACCCGTACAGAGAAATAACACTTTCAGTTTCTCCTTAGCAGCGTCCATAGATGCTCCGTCTTCTTTTTTCATGATTTTTTCGCCTCGTTCGCTCTTCAGCTACGTGGGGACGACAGAAGCCGCGCAACTCGCAACAGTCACATGCCAGCCGATAGCTGCCGTCACAGTTTTCTACGATCCCGACCCTGGACAACGCGAAGTCGTATTTTACCGGGTCCGTCGGCTCCATCTCGGCGAAACTCTCCGTGATGGTCAAGGCCGCGGACAGAGAAAGCGTACTCTGGTGGTACAGCCCCAGGATCTTGCACAGCCGGCCCATGTGCACGTCAATGGGAACGACAAGTTTGGCCGGCTCAATCGATTTCCAGAGGCCCGTATCCACGGTATCCTTTCTTACCATCCATCGCAAGAAGAGATTTAGCCTCTTGCTGGCACTGCCTCCCGCCGGGCCGGCCAGCAGAAACCGTAGCCCACGTGGGATTTGTCCTTTGTACCTCGCGGCGTATAAGTTCAAAAGCCTATCACAGAATTCCGACAATGCCGGGATGGTATTCTGGTCGCTTGGACTGTAACCCAGAAGAAAGTACTCCTCAAGACTCCCGTGGCGATCCAGGACCATCTGAAACAATGCGAGTAAATCCGACACGACTTCTCCATCCGTGAAACGATGCTTGAAGTCTTTCATCGCCTTTCTCTTCTTGCGGTCGAAACCGGCGACGAACTCGAAAGGACTCTTTCCCATGCGTCCGAACAAATCGGTGAGACTCCTTTTAATTTGTTGCACACGACCGTATGCCAGGGCCGAAGCGAGAAATGCGGCGATTTCCATATCAGCCGGCTTCGCATAATGGTAGACAAACTGCAAAGGGTCCGACCATACCAGTTCGCGGCGGTTATATCGCGTGTACAGTTTGTCCAAAGCGTCTTTCGCATCGACAACATTCGGGTTCACCCAGTCCGCCCCCAAGATATCGTTAAGCGTTTTGATCGAGCAATTTCTTCCACCTGCTGATGTGGCCGTCTTCGTCAGCCTGGTCCTTTTCAATGACTTTGCGGGTATCTTCGTCCCAGTCTACTGCGTCGAGAAGCTGGGCGTAGTGATGAACGGCCTTGGTCTCGACCCAGACTCCCGTCTTGAGAATCATCTTCTCGCCCATCAGGCGGGAACCAAGCCCAAAGGCGCAGCCCACAATCCAGTAGAACCATCGGATGGCGCTCGGCCTCAAACCATGCTCGTAGAGTTTGATTTGAAAATCCTGGTAGTGAGTCATCTCGTTGCACATGGCGGCGACGAGATGGCGATTGAGATCGGAATCCTCGGACGTGATCTGGAACCGATAGATCGTCTGTGCCATAAGCTCCAGCGTATTCAGATTCCGCAATGCCTTCTTGATCTCGTTCAACCTTGCAGGTTCCGCTTGTTGGATTCGCATTTTGCAGTCATCATCTCGCATCGCAGGGCGAATGATGGATACATCGTACGGGTCGCGTCTTTCTGGTTTCGGACTGTTCATACCGATTGAATTGCTCCTACGCTATCGAATAAGCCGGCGACCGATCGTGCAAAAGTCTTCGCCACTTCCGGCCGTCAGCCTCGACGAGTCTATCCGCTTCGGCGAGACTCTCGGAGCCGGCGGCGTAGCGGCAAGGGGGCTTGTCATCCTGCTCCCACGCCTCCAGAATGGGCGTCACGAGCTCCCAGGAAACCTCGACGTCGTCCTGCCTCGTGAACAGCGTGTGGTCGCCGACCATGCAATCGAGCAGCAGCCGCCTGTACGGATCGGGCATGCTCACCGAAAAAAGATTCTCATAACTGAAATTCATGTTCAGCGTGGTCATGCAGAGTTTTGAGCCGGGCCTCTTAGCCTGGAATCTCAGGGAGATTCCTTCCTCCGGCTGAATCTGAAAGACAAGGACGTTCGCGGGTAGCTCGTCGAGGCCGACGGGAGAAAACAACGAATACGGAACCTGCTTGAACGTCACCGCGATCTCGGTGCTTTTGACGGCCAGCCTTTTGCCCGTTCTCAGATAGAACGGAACGCCCTGCCACCTCCAATTGTCGACGAGCAGTTTCGCGGCGACAAAGGTCTCCGTTTGTGATCGTGGGTTCACTCCGGGCTCTTCCAGGTAGCCTTCGACCGCCTCGCCGCCCACAGAACCCGGCGCATATTGTCCCCGCACACAGAATTCGTCGAGGCGCCTCAGGTCGAACGGTCGGATCGAGCGAAGCAGCCGGACCTTTTCATCGCGGATACGGTCCGCCTCGAACGAGATGGGAATCTCCATCGCTACCAGCGTGAGCATCGTGAGCATATGATTCTGGAACATGTCCCGAAGGGCGCCGGCGGTGTCGTAGTAGCCGGCCCTGTGCTCGACGCCCACGGTCTCGGCAATAGTAATCTGGACGTTGTCAATGTAGTTGCGGTTCCAGATCGGCTCGAAAATGGCGTTAGCGAAGCGCAGCATCAGGATATTCTGGACGGTTTCCTTGCCAAGATAATGGTCGATTCGATAAATTTGGGATTCTTTGAAGCATCGCGTGATGCGGTCGTTCAGCTCAACGGCGGTTTCAAGGTCCCTGCCGAATGGCTTTTCCAGAACGAGCTTGGTCTGTTCCTCCGGGCCACCCTCAACCGGGCAAGCTAAGCCGGCTGAGGCGAGCTGCTCGACAATGGTTGTGTGCAAGAAAGGAGGAACAGCCAGATAGAAAACAACACCCCCATCCACGTTATGCGCTTGATTCAACCGGGCCATGTGCGTCTTGATACGCTGGTAGAAATCCGGGTCGCTATAGTCGCCAGCTATGTAGTGGAGTCTCTCGGCGAAGGCACTGAAATCTTTCATCGACGAAGACCCGATATTTTCACTGATCGACTGTTGGGCTTTCTGACGGAAGGCTTCATCAGAAAATGCTTTCCGTCCGCATCCTAACACGTAGAAGCTGTCGCTGAGCAGATCCTGCTTGAACAGCATGAAGATTCCGCTGAGCAGCTTTCGGTGCGTCAAGTCCCCGGATGCCCCAAAAACGACCAGCGCCGTCGGGCCGGCAACAGCCTCGGCGCATAGGATTTCCTGTTTCTCTATGAAAGGCGTAATTTTCTGCATGTCAACGGCTCTAAATATCGCCGCCTGGTCACGGGACGTATCCCGCTTGTCTGCAACGACGTCTAATCTTCGACCGGCTCAAATTCGTCCTTGCCGGCGCCGCATTCCGGACAAACCCAATCGTCCGGGAGGTCCTCAAACGCAGTTCCCGCTTCAATACCGCCGTCGGGGTCACCCCCCGCCGGATCGTAGATATATCCACACATGAGACACTTATACTTCTTCATTAGTTTGGCTCCCTATTTCCGTGTTTCAGTCAAGCCTTTCAGCGATTCGTGGAGTATTCTGACGTGCTGCATTTCCTCCGTGATGATACGATCGATCTGACCGCCGTCGGCCGGATCAAAAAGAAAATCCTTCAGGCCGTTGTAGAAAAAAATGCAATCCTTTTCCTTTTCAACGGCTCTTTGCAGGATGTCGGTCTGAGTCTCTTGGCCGTCCATCTCCTCCGCAGGCTCAGCTCGGATGCCGAAAACGGCCAGCCCGGCCATCACTCTCGGATCGGGCAGCGTTTCCTCAGGCCTGAAGGACGTCGATGTGTTATGGGGTCCGAGAATTTGCTCTCTCATAGTGATAAAGCTCTTTTCATGCTCGTGTTCCCATGCGGCAAGTTCCAATAGCAGCTTACAGACGCCGGGATCTTCACAGATTTCCGCCGCTCTGCGATAGAACCTTGCACCGTTTCGCTCGATCCGTTCGGCAATCTCAAAAGCCTGGAACGCGTTGATGGTTACGGTCATTGAGTGGACCCTCTGCACTATCTGGACGTCAGCGTCATACTTTCAATTCTCTGAGCTTCTCGCCCAAGATGGCCATGTGGCCCATTTCCTCTCTGATGATGGCCTGTACCTTGTCTTTGCCTGCTTTTTGAGAGACGGATTCTCGCAGGCCGACGTAAAAGGCGATAGAATCCCTTTCCGCGCCCATCGCCATTCTCAGGATATCCGCCGAGGTTTCTTTGCCGGCCAATTGTTCCGCCAAGTCGGTCCTGAGATCGAACACGTGGCCGTCGGACATAACGCGCAGGTACATCAAGGCCTCGCCGTCAGGATCGTATACAGGCGCCTCTAACTCTTCTCCGCTCAGTTTCGCGTGCATCGCGGCGAAAGTCTTCTCGTGCTCGTCTTCCATCCTGGCCAGATCGAGGAAAAGCGATTTCAAATCCGGGAACTTCTCCGCCGCCGCCCGGTAGAACTTCGCGCCGTTTCGCTCGATCTGCTCGGCCATCTCGAAGACTTCATCAGCGTTAAAAGGTACAGCCATTCTTCCTTCCCTTTCCGTTTCGGTTCAACAATGGTCTTCCGCTTGGGAAGCGGAGCTAATGTTCTTGGTTTACTTAGCGGTGGCTTTGGCCCTGTCCTCCTGAGACATCTCGGCCAACATCTCGATCTGTTTGAGGTCCAGGCTCAAACCTTCCGCCACGCGCTGCCCATACTCCGGATCCGCCTTGTAGAACAAGGCCGCCTGGCGCAACTGGATTCGTTTCTGAGCACCGCCCAGATGACTGACAATATTACCGATAAGATGCTCGCGGTCAACATCGGTCATGACTTTTCGGTACAGGTCGCCGGCCTGGACGAAATCATCGTTGGGGTACGTGAAGGGGTGGCGCGCCGCCTGACCCGATACATCGAAGGGTGGCTCCAACGCATCCGGATCGGGTGCGGGACCATTGAAGCTGTTGGGCCAGTAGTTCGGGCCGCCGTCCCCGTTGCCGTCCACCCGCATGAAACCATCCCGCTGGTAACTACTTTCAGGACAGGCTTTTGGCGCGTTCACGGGGATGAGGTGGTAGT
>CAYZAH010000247.1:0-6192 GCA_964475805.1 uncultured Pirellulales bacterium
CATTTCATTGCAGCATATTATCATATTTGTATACATACTGCAATGAAATACACATCGAGTTGGTTGCCGGTCTTTGATGCGATGGTAAGGCGGGCTAATCGAGAAGCTATTCCGGCGTCAGCGTTTGTTTTATCTCTACCGGAAGATCGACGAGCATAAGGAATCCGGGAGATTAATCCTTTTGATGAAAGTCGCTTGTTCGGTCGGGTGGACTTAGTTTCTTGCTTTTTGGGGCGGCTTTGTTGAACATTCCCGTCGCGCCCATGATCGTATTGACGCTCGCCTTTGCCTTGGTTCCGACGTAAATCAGATACCACGTATCGCCAGTCACGACCGTAGTCGCCCCATCCAGCTCTTCCTCATCGTACGCGCCGGGCGGGCCGTTGGGTAATATCTTGCGGCTCTGGCGGGTCAGCGTCTTGCCGTCAGCCGCGAGGAAGATTTCGTAGAGTTCCAGAACGCGTGTTCTAGCGCCCGAGGCCCTGTTGCCGATGGAAGCGATTGCGACGTATTCGCCGTTTCCGAGGGACGTGATCGAATTGACGTCGATGCCGTGCCGCCTGACGATGCGGTCACCCTCGACGGCGTGGCCTTCGAAGGCGTCGAACACCTGGGTTTTGTCCCAATGAATGGCGTCGTTCGAGACCCACATCGCGTCGTGGAAATTGTCGCCGCCCCCGTGAAGGGAGTAGCCGACATAGCGATAGTTCACAGAAGAAAATGGATTCGGCCGCCATCGGAAATACCCCGTGTGGCCGTCGCCCACGTCCTCGCCCGGATCGTAATCGAGAATCACGGAATCGTTGTCGCCGTTGATCCGCGCGAAGTTCACACCATCTTGAGAGGTGGCCAACAGCGTAGATTGGCTGTGGCCCGCCCCAGAGTTGTGATAGGTCATAAAGACAGTGCGGCCGATGACGTTTGCGTGAGGCGTTTCTGTTTGCGTGCCCTGGACGGTGTCGATGAATATCGGATTGGCCGGGGGCTTGGTTTTGAGATAGTCGAAGTCGCCTTCGGCCACCGCCTGGTCATACGATTTCCAGTTGGCGGCGTCGGTGGGGATTCCATTGCACACGTACAGCCAGATGCCTCCCCTGCCGCGGTCGTGATCCGTGGAGAAGTACAGCGCATAATCGTATGGAAAATGGCTCACCCGATCCATTTTCACCAACGTGGGATAGTAAGGCCCGGGCTTCGGCATACCCGACGGTCGCGAGATTAGTTTGCCCCTCTTCTGAAACGTGAAATGGGTCGCACCAGCCTTCTCTCGGTCCGGCTGTGGCAGGTTGAGTGACGTCTCACTATCGCCCGCAGATTTTGAAGCGTTGACCGTTGTGCCCACGATGGCCGTCAAAACGAAAGCCATTGAAATTTTCATTAGAAGTTTATCTGCAAATCTCAGTTGATCGTCCTTCCACCCACTTCTACAAATGACCGTTCAAAGTTGAACTGGACGGGCAGGCCCGAAGTACTTCGGGATGTCCATCCTACATATGCTTATCCCTGCTTCGGTTGGGGGATCGTGATGTCGATTTCGTTTACCGCGCCCAAGGTAGATAGCGGCTCGTCAAAGTCATCGGGGCGGCCGACGGCTAAGATTTGCACCTGGTCCGGCTTGAGGTGCGCCCGGGCGACGCGCAAGACGTCCGCTTTCGTAACCTTCTCGACGTTCTGCTTGATCTTCATCAGGAAATCCGCCGGGTAGCCGAAGTACTCGTAGATCATCAGGCGGTTGACGACCTCGCCCGTCGTGTCGAAGTTGAAGACAAACGAGTTGAGAAAGCTGTCCTTGGCCAGGGCCAGCTCCTCATCGGTCACCTCACTTTCCTTGATCTTCTCGACCTCGCGAAGCATCGCGCGAATAGCTTTCACCGTTGATCCCGACTTGGTCTGACAGCCGACGTAGAATTCGCCCGGATAGTCGTAGTTGGCCGAATAGCTGCCGAAGACCGAATACGCCAGGCCCTCGCGCGAGCGTACGTTCTTGAAGAGCCGGCCCGTGAATCCGCTGCCTAAGATCCGGTTCATGACGATCAACGCGAAATAGTCGGGGTCATTCATCAAGCCGCCGATGTGGCCCAAGAAAATGTTCGACTGGTTGACGTCGTCTTTGCGAACCACGTTCACGGTCTTGCGAAATTCGTACTGGACCTTCGGCGTCTCAGGCAACTGCAGGTCCACCTTGGGCCATCCCTCGAACGCCTGCTCGATCTTCTCGATCATCTGCTTCGCATCGAAGTCACCCCAAACCGCCAACATCATATTGTTCGGACCGAAGAACCGCTTATGGAAGGCGACCAGGTCGTCCCGGCTGATACCGGCAATCGTCGCGTATTCGGTTTGGCGGGCGTAGACGCTGTCGGGGCCGTAGATCAGCTTCTCGAACTCGCGATTGGCTATCGACCCGACGTTATCGTTGCGCCGCGAGATCGCGCTGAAATGCTGCATCTTCGCCAACTGGATCTTGTCCTCGCGGAAGGCCGGATGCATCAGCACGTCCGCCAGAATCGCCAGGCCCGTATCGACGTCTTCTTTCAGCACCGACATGGAGGCCGAGCCGGAGTTGAGTCCGATCCCGGTCTCGACCGAAGCCGCGATGCTCTCTAGCTCCTCGTCAATCTCATCGCCGGTCTTCTCGGTGGTGCCGCCCGTGCGCATCACCATACCCGTGATCGAGGCCAGGCCGACCTTGTCCGCCGGCTCGTAAATCGATCCAGTCCGGATTCTGACCGACATGTTGACGAGCGGAAGCTCGTGGTCTTCGAGCAGGAACAGCCGCATCCCATTGGCCAATGTCACCTGCTCGACCTTGGGAATCTCGACGTCCTTGAGCTTCGGGTACTTCAAGCTCTTATAATCCCGGACGACCTTCCCGGCATCGAGCGATTCGATGTTCAGTGGCTTCGGAGGTGCGACCTTCGTTTCCCGGGCAGCTTTCTCGCCACAACCGACCCATAACAAACTCAATCCTAAAACAGCAAAGAGCACGATTCTAATTGACTTTGATTTATGTCTTATCACTGTGAGGCTCCCTTCATAGAAAACCCGAAGCACTAAATCCGAAATTCGAAACAATATCAAATTTTCTAAATTCAAATTCCCCAAACGAAAACGCCGGCCGATGCCCGCCGTTTTGAATTTCTATTATTCGTATTTTGGATTTGTTTCGGATTTCGACATTCGAATTTCGAGCTCATCCTACTGACGTTTTCTCCCAGATGCAAATATCTGCCACTGCGTTCTAACCTCCCGCTTCGGTCGTTTTGATAATGCCGACGGTCCGGTTCTTGGTCGTGAAATACTCGCCGGCGACGCGCTGGATGTCCTCGGCCGTCACCTTGTCGATCTTATCGAGCTGGCCGAACAGATTTCGCCAATCCCCGGTGATGACTTCGTAGAACGTCAACTGCGCCGCCAGGCCCGAGTTGGAGTCGAGCTGCCGGATCAGGCTTGCACGCGCCCGCGTTTTGGCCTTGGCCAATTCCTCCGGCGAGACCAGCTCGCTCTTGAGCCGCTCGATCTCGGTGTAAATCGCCTCCTCACATTCTTCGTTCGTATGGCCTCGCGCGGGCACGGCGTAAAACAGGAACAGGTTCGGATACTTGACGCCGGGCATGCCCTGGAACCCGGACGCAGCCATAGCGATTTTCTTTTCTTTGACGAGGCTTTTATACAAACGGGACGTCCGGCCCATGCCAACGATATCTGTGATCGCGTCGAACACGGCGTCGTCGGGATGATGGATGCTCGGCTTGTGGTAGCCGATCAGGACGAACGGCTGGGCTGCGTCCTCCACCACGACGCGACGTTCTCCCAACTGCGGCGGCTCGACCGTCTCGACCGGGTCGGGCTTGGGCCCACTCGGGACTCGACCAAAATACTTCGTCGCCAGGGTCTTTATCCGCTCGGGATCGACGTCGCCCACAATCGCAATCGTCAGATTGCTCGGCTCGTAGTACTTCTCGAAAAAGGCCTCGGCCTGGGCGCGGGTCAGTGCCTGTAGATCGCTCATGAAACCGACGACCTCGCGGCCGTACGGATGCGCCATGTACGCGATGCCCATGAACTCTTCGAGCAAGCGCCCGATCGGCCGGCTCTCGACGCCCAGCCGCCGCTCCTCCATCACCACGTCTTTTTCCTTGTAGAACTCCCTGAGCACCGCGTTGGCAAACCGGTCGGATTCCATCACCATCCAGAGTTCCGCCTTGTTCGACGGAAGACTGACGATGTACTGTGTGGCGTCCTCGCTCGTGTACGCATTGAAACCCGCGCTGCCCTCCCGCGAAAACACCTCCTCGTACTCGTCGTGAACGAGATATTTCTGCTCTTCCTCCTGGGCTTGTTTGAATTGGCTCTCCAACTGTTCGATGCGCGCCTTATCCGCCTGGTCGCCTTTGCGTCGCTCCAGCTTCAGGGCGAGGAACGCTTCGTCTATCTTGGCCATCGCCTTCTTCTCGGCCTCGTAGTTCTCAGTTCCTATCGTCGTGGTCCCCTTGAAGGCCATGTGCTCGAACAGGTGCGCCAGGCCCGTGATGCCCCGGACCTCATCCACCGCCCCCACGTCGGCGTAGGTGTGAAACGAAACGACCGGCGCCTCGTGCCTTTCCAGCACCAGGAACTTTAAGCCGTTGTCCAGGGTAAACTCCGTCATTCGCTTCTCGAACTGCGCCAAGTCCTGTGCGCTCGCCGGCTGCGGGATCGCTATCACGGCGTAAAACAAGAGCGCTATCCAAACGACACTTCTTCCTCGTCTTCGCATTGCGTGTTTCATATTCGCTGCTCCTATATAAGCCTGCCGCTAACGATGTCACCCCTGCGAAGGCAGGGGTCCAGAGCGAAAAGACCGGATTCCCGCTTTCGCGGGAATGACAAATAATGCTGCCGCAACGTGAACTAATTATACATAAAATACGCGGTCGCGTTGCAATCATGATCGACGACGACCCGGACCCAATGAGCCGAGAAACCGTCTTCGAACACGTGGTATCTGTATCCCATGGAGGGGACATCAATACTGAGATAGGGCTTCCATGTCCCGTTACCCAGAAAATCGACTTCGATCTTAAACGTCACGTTTTGGTGCGAATCGTGGGCTAAGTGAACGACCTTTTTGTCGAAACCGGTCATCAGGAACGGGTCCGACGGCATACCCGCGTCCACGGGCGTTTCCCACCACGGGCCGCCCCAGCCGGTGGGCTTGCCCATCGACCAGAGATCGTCGATATTGCCAAACCACAGACCCGATTGCGGCTGGCCCTGGTCGTGGTCGATCTGATCGCTCGACATTACGAACATGCCGCGCCAATAGCAGAAATCAGGCACCACGCGAAGATGTGTGCAAATCGGGCGGATGCCCCAAATTTTGCCGCCGTAGGCGAAGGCCGGCAGTTCGTAAAACATGCCGTGCACGTCCATCAGCAGACGCTCCGTTACGGCCTGGCGGATTCGCATCCATTCTGTGTTCCACGCGTGGTCCCACGTATGGCTGGCCTTGGGCAGCAGATAGCGGAGCCACTTACCTCGGACGAACACGCGAAGCACGACGGAGGACTTGGTCCAGCCGGTCGCGTAGATCGTCGTGCCGCCATACGAGCTGCCCGAGGCGTTGCCTCCGACACCCACGAAGGGATTGCGCTCGATGATCGTCCATTTCTTGCTCTTGCCATCCCATTCCGCCAGGCGACCGGCGTCCCCCTGGCCCAGGAATTCCTTCTCGTCGTAGCTGTTGTTCGCCACCACGACCCGGCCCGCGGCGCTATAGCCCCCTTTGAAGTGGGGCTTGGCGCCGGTGATTTGAAGCTCCTTGACTAAATCAAACAACAGCTTCGCCTTTAGACTATGTACGTCCACCTCCCAGAAGTGCCCTTCCATGCCAAGGAAATAGACTTTGTTCTCCGGATCGGTCAGATGGGAGATCGTGGCGGTCAGACGGAAGTTCTTGAGGTCCTCGATGGTCCGGACGTTTCCTTCGGCGTCGATGGCGTGCGGGCCGATGAACGCCTGGCCGGACGGCCAGTGGACCATGCGATTGGCGAACGTGCCCGTCACGGAAGCCGGGTGGCGCCGCATCGTCATGTCTTCACTGATCTCATAAAGCCCGAGTCCTTCGCCTCGGATGTGGGCGACGTATCCGATTGCCCACAGCTTCTCCGCCCACGGAACGAGCGCGCCGATTCCGGCTTCACTATCGCT
>CAYZAH010000248.1:0-6187 GCA_964475805.1 uncultured Pirellulales bacterium
GATATGACCGAGGGCGGGGCCTTCAGTCTTTCCCAGGTAGGTCTCGTTGAAGAAATCAGCAGCTTTCTTGACGCCTTCGAGTCCTTCGCCCGCCCAGGGCAGTTTCCCGCCCGTGACGATGCCCTTGATGCTGAACCACAGGAAGCTGAAACAATACGCCAGGATCACCGTGTAGAACGTGATGATGACGAATCCGAGGATGATGCTCCACCAACCGACGAATTCCAGTTTTTTGTGGCCCCGGGCGAAGGCGTCGGGCGCCGCCCGCTGGGTGAAATGTCCGAGGCTGAACTCCAGAATAAGCATCGGGACGCCGATCACGAAGATAGCGATGACGTAGGGGATGAGAAACGCTCCACCGCCGTGGTCGTATAGCTCGTAGGGAAATCGCCACAAGTTGCCAAGGCCCACCGCCGAACCGACCGCAGCAAGAATGAAGGCACCGCGTGTATCCCAGCTTTCTCTTTGCTCTTCCAGAAGCTCCGCCATAGTTGCTTGTCTTCCTTACTTGTCAGTTTTAGAAGCTGCTTGTGCAGGCTCTTTCGTTTTCTCGCTCTGGCCGATCTGGGTATCGGCGCCGGTGTCTCTTATGCCGAGCAACTTTAGCGTGTCACGCTCGATGACGTTTCGGATGCTGCCTCGCGGGACGGTGGGCAGATTTGTATCGGCCAGGAGCATATTGAATCCAAGCAATGTCTCGATGCACGCGCCCGCGTTACCTGCGGGGAATCCGCTGCCGAACAACAGCTTGTCCATCACACCGTACTCAAAAGCCGCGACGACCATATTGTATGTTTGCCAGACGTTTTTCGGACGTATCGTTAAGTCTGCGAAGACGTTCTTGTGCCGGCTTACTATGGACAGCGTTTGTTCAATGAAGGGCACGCCCATGTTACCGATAACCATTTTCAAGCCGGGGAACTCTCTGGCTACCTCGTCAAGGAGATAGGGTTGTGCATACTCCAGAACGACCTGATCTCCACGGGTGTCCGGTGTGTTGTGAAAAAACACAGGAAGGCCGAGTTCCTGGGCGGACTCGTAAAACCGCATGGCGCGGCTGTGGGTGGGATGGGTGCCGGTGGCCGAGCAATACAGCACCACGCCTTTGAATCCCAGCTTCTCCGAAATCTGTTTCAGACTATCAGCGTCAATCTTGTCCGCGGTTGGATCGACAACCGCGAAGCCCGCCATCTTGTCCTTGTGCTTGGTCACGTACTGGGCCAGCTTCTTGTTGACCTGCTCGCCGGATTTGTCCAAAGTGGCCAGCACGATGCACATATCGACCGTTTCGGCGGCCGCACGATGCTCCGAACTTTCCATATCGTCCGCTGTGGGATTCACATGCGTATGACAATCCACAATCATGATTCGACGTCTTCAGCGAGCATACTCCCCCGGTCCATGCCGGCGGAGGCTCCTGGGACTTCACTCCTTCATTACTGCACTTTTCTTCATTTGGGCCGAATCGACCGCCGATCATCAATAATCAATTCCCCACCCCCCGTCAAGAACAAATATTTCCGCATCGGCCGGCCGAAATTCGTGGCTCGAAACGCGGTCCGGCGGGCGGTCTCGGACGTGTATTTTATTCTTGAATTTTATGTACGGTCGTGCGTCTTATATAGTAGAATGGCCCCGCCGGAACCGTGGTCAGTTGCGAATGAGTTGCCAGGACAATACACGGCTTGGTTGCTGACGAGTGGAGAAATATGGATTGCCCCGTTTGTCACAATGTTATGATCACTCTTGAGCTCAAGGATGTGGAGATCGACTACTGCTCCGGCTGCGAGGGCATCTGGCTGGACGCAGGTGAGCTCGAGCTTCTGCTCGGCGAGCCACAGAAGGCAAAGCAACTTCTCAATTCCTTTACCATTGACTCCAAGAGCACCGAGAAAACAAGGAATTGTCCCATCTGCGACAAGAAGATGCAAAAGATCGTCGTAGGCTCTTCGACGCCTGTTCTGCGGCTCGATAAATGCCGTCGGGGGGACGGTCTTTGGTTTGATCGAGGCGAATTGAACGACATCTGTGAGAGAGCACAGTTGGACGAGCACAATAAAATTCGCGAATTACTTAACGACATGTTTGGTCACGATCAAGCGTAAAGAAAGGAGACAATTATGGGTACCTGGAGCATAGTATTGCTTGCTGTTGCTGGGGTTGTCCTGGTTGTGGCATTGATTATGAAGAAAGTGAAATCCTAGCGCAAATCCAAGAGTATTTAACAGAGGAGAAAGCCCATGGGACCCGTGGTCATCGCCCTTATCATCGTAGTCGTTGTTCTGGTTCTGCTGGTTCTTTTTGTGGTCGGCATCTACAACGCGCTGGTCCGTTTGCGAAACCAGGTGGACAATGCATGGTCGCAAATTGACGTTCAGCTCAAGCGCCGGCACGATTTGATCCCGAATCTGGTCGAGACGGCTAAAGGCTACATGAAGCACGAGCGAGGAACCTTTGAGGCGATCACGAAGGCGCGCAGTCAGGCCATGCAGGCGAAGACTGTGGCCGAGTCCTCGAAGGCCGAAGGGATGCTTGGCGAGGCCCTGAGCAAGTTCATGCTGGTCGTCGAGAACTATCCGGAACTGAAGGCCAATCAGAACTTTCTGGCCGTTCAGGAAGAGCTGACCGGCACCGAAAACAGAATCGCTTTCGCCCGGCAAAACTACAACGATCAGGTCTTGTCCTATAACAACAAGATCCAGATGTTCCCGTCGAGTATTATTGCGGGTATGTTCGCTTTTGGCAAACGCGATTTCTTCGAGATTGAGGTTGCCGCCGAGCGTGAGGTTCCAAAAGTGAGTTTCACGTAGTGGTTGCTTTGGCAACGGCCGCGTCGATCGGTTCCCGGCGCCAAACGAGCCGAGTTGTGATCAGAATCGGGCAGGTCGCGTTCGTGCCGAACGGCGTTCCCGGCCTTTCCCTCAGGTTAATGACCGAATAGAGTTGCATTTATGTGGGAGCTGATTAGAGCCAACAAGAGAAACTCTGTCGTTTTGATGGCGATCATGGCGGCGGTGTTGCTGCTTCTGGGCGTTGTGATCGGTTGGGCCTTTGCCGGGACGCCGGAGGGCGGCCTGATCGGTCTGATGATCGCCACGGCCATTTGGGTGATCCTGTCCCTCGTTAGCTTGTCGAGTGGGGACCAAATCCTTCTGGCCGCCAGCCACGCCACGCCCGTTACTCATGACGTTCATCCACAACTATTCAACGTCGTTGAAGAGATGAAGATCGCCGCCGGCCTGCCTGCGATGCCGAAAATCTACATCATCAACGACCGCGCCCCAAACGCCTTTGCGACCGGTCGGAATCCGCAGAATGCGTCGGTGGCCGTGACGGCGGGACTTTTGGCCCGGCTCAATCGTGATGAGCTCCAGGGTGTCATCGCCCACGAGATCAGCCACATTCTCCATCGTGACATTCTCTTTGTCACACTCGCCGGCATCATGCTCGGTTCCATCGTGCTGCTCTCGCAGGTCTTTTTGCGAGGCATGTTTTATAGTTCATTGGGCGGTTCCCGGCGACGGTATTCGTCCGGCTCGGGAGGCCAGGGCTACGGCCAGCTTATCATGCTCGTCGTCGCGATCGTGGCGGCCATTATAGCGCCGATCATGGCGTATCTGTTGTACTTTGCTCTTTCCAGGCGGCGCGAATACCTGGCGGACGCCGGAGCGGCCCGGCTGACGCGATACCCGGAGGGGCTGGCCAGCGCTTTGGAGAAAATCTCAAGCGACCCATCGCCCCAGTTGGCCGTGGCGAATAAGGTGACTGCGCCGATGTACATCCTCAATCCCTTCAAGAAGAAAGGGAACATGAAACTGTCCGACTTGACGAGCACGCATCCGCCGACCTCCGAAAGGATAAGAATTCTGCGCAACATGACCCATGGCGCTTCTTTCAAGGATTACTCGGACGCCTTTGCGGACGTCACTCACGCCAAGACGGTCGTTCCTGCTATCGCACGCGCCCGAAAAGAGGAAGTTGCCTTGCGTCAGGCCGGCGCTGAGCCTGAGAAAGAAGCTCGGCTTGAGAAACAGATGCGCCAGGTCGGGGACATCATGCGAAGGGTCAACCAGTTTATCTTCCTGACGTGCGCGTGTGGTTTGAAACTCAAGATCCCGCCCAACTTCAAGGGTGATCAAGTCAAGTGTCCTCGTTGCAGCCGAATGCTCGATATCCCACGCAATACTTGATCCACCCGAGCTGGCCAGTCACCCTGTGACATCCTGGCGGAGGATGTGTTTAGTCGGCGTTGTCCGAAGAGTCTATTACCCGTCTTGTCAGTTCGAGCCAGCTTTTGCCATCATCTTGCTGACTCGTTCTACGAGCTTTTCGATTTGCTCGAATCTCTGGGAGCAGACGAATGTATAAACCGCATCTTCCGGCCGCTGATTGCTGTTGTGCATCGGGTTTTCGGTTGAGGAGGCCACTCGCCGCGTGATGTATTCACTTATCAGCCGTCGCTGCTCCTTAAGCAGTTTGTGTAGGAGCTTTATCGTATCGTGGAGCACGACGTTATCTCGCTCTAATGCGATAAGGCGTTGTTCTGTCGTAAGCCTCATACGTTCTACAATTCCTTCTCTGTGTCAAAAGACAAATTGCCACACTTCATACCAATTTGGGAGTCCGTTCCGCTGCTATTAGCTACTGGCCGGCCAATGTGTTTGTTCAGGTGTTCTTGAAGTGAGACTTTGGGAAAGTGTGCAACTGAACTGTATCCAACCTTCGGGTGCAAAAAGGCTAAAACGCTCGAACAAACCGCGACATGCGATTCCGAGGGTAACCGAGGAATCTATTGAGATGGTCCCGCGGAGCGGTCTCCTTATTTCTCCTGATTCTCTCGGAGTTTCTAATCCAGACTGATTGTCTCGCCGGGGGGCAGTATCTTCGTTTCACATTTGGCCGCCTTGGCGAATTTCTCGGCGTCACTTTTGTCCCCGACGATGTCGCCCCAATGATACGGGATGGCCAGTTTAGGTTTAATGATCGCGGCGGCCTCCGCCGCCTGAGCGGCGTCCATCGTGTACGTGCCGCCCGCTGGCAGCAGCGCGACGTCGATATCTCCCAGGGTTTTCATCTCCGGAATAATGTCTGTGTCACCCGCGTAGTAAATGCGTTTCGAGCCGATTTCAATCACGAAGCCCACCCAGTTGTTCGTCTTTGGATGAAAGTCTTTGTCCGGATTGTACGCGGCCACGCCTTTTACTCGAACGTTCGGAAAGTCAATCGTCATGCCGGGCATGATGGCCTGCCCCGTCTTTTCCTTGGCGATCACGTCCGGCGAGGCGATCAGCTTTGTGTCCGGGCCGCTGACCTTGGCGATGTCCTCCGGCGAGTAATGATCGTGATGGCTGTGACTGACCAGCACGCACGTCGCGTCGTGCGGCGAGTCCTTCAGTTTCCATGGATCGATGTAGAGGATGGTGTTCTCATAACAGATCTTAAAGCTGGCGTGACCCAGCCATTGGAGCGTTACAGGCACGGCAACCTCCTTTTCTTTCTCTGCTTCCGGTCCCGGCTGTACGGCTACGTCCGGTGTCTCCGGGACGTCAGGAACGGACTCCTCCTTCTTGCTTTTGCAGCCGCCGGCAACGGCGCCCGCGACCATCGCTATAATGACGAGTCTCAGAGCTTGCATCGCAATTCTCCTTAAAGGCCGATCCGCTCGGTCATTCTCAAGCTCTTTTATGCTTGTGTAACGAATCAATTGAAAAGGCCCCGCCTTTCGGCAGGGCCGTAGTTTTATAATCCTGACCTGAGGCGATTGCGGATCAGCAGGGACGTACGTTGATAGCCTCGGGCCCTTTCCGGCCCTGGGCTACTTCGTACTCGACCGCCTGACCGTCGTACAGGGACCGGAATCCCTCCGCTGCAATGTTCGAGTGATGGATAAACAAATCTTCACCGCCATTGTCAGGGATGATAAATCCGAACCCCTTTTTCTCGTTGAACCACTTTACCTTACCTTTATCCACAGTGTTCTCCTTGGGCCATTTCCCCGGCCCGAAATCTTAGGTTCCCTCGATTTCGATCAGGTGTAAACTCCGAGGGACTGAAGTCTACCCTTTGACATACGTGCAAACTATGCGCAAAGTCCGAAATTGTCAACAGAATACCCGAATTTTTTGGTTTTCATATTTGAGAATTTTTCCGGCTTCCCGATCGGGCAAAAAACGCGCAGGGAACAGGC
>CAYZAH010000249.1:0-6186 GCA_964475805.1 uncultured Pirellulales bacterium
ACGTGGCCGGCAAACGTGTGCTGGCGGTGTTGATCGCCGGCCGCTACCGTGGCGTAGCGCTTTCGCTGCCCGTCCGAATTGAGCCAGTAGACCTCAATAGGGCTCTTCGTGCGGTTGAGGAACGTGATCGACGTCTCTCTACCGGTTCGCCGGCTCGCTCGCGGCCCTTGAAGGGGTTGGAGAGAAGAGTCCGCCGAATCCGGCCTGGTCGTCGCCTCGATCTTGTAGGAGCCAAGGTCGCATTTCCACCAGCGGTCCTCACAATTGAAAGTGAGCGACGAGATGGATTCGTCGAATGTCAGGCGTTCGACGGGGAGCTTCCGGGCTTGCATCTCTTGACCCGTGGCTTTCGCCAATGCCTCGGCCAGCCGTTCGTGATCGAACGCGAGTTTCCGGGCGCCCTTTTCGGCGTCAACAAGGATAAATTCGCGTTCGCCATCCGGCAAGTCGTTGCGATACCAAAACCGCACATCGCCGCCGAACCAGTGAGGCTCCACCCGGTCTTTGAATACCTTATTGGCGATTGTTTTGCTAAGGTCGAGAGCACGCCGATAGTCGGAAAGCGTACCCTGTGCCATGACAGCCTGAGCGGCGAAGAGTAACCCCGAGAGAACGGTGGACTTAATGGCAGTTTCCAGGCGGTGGGATACATTCATGTCTTTTATGTGCCTCCTGATGTTCGAATGCTCCGGGAATGGACCAATAAACTAGTAGACTACCGTTGTATCGACAGCGTGTCAATCGTGGTATTCGGAGCCAAGTTTCCTCGTGAGTTCTTCGCCCAATCCGGTTAGAATGCCGGGTATGCTATGCTGATCGCTTGTGTTTGGCCGTTAGCACCAACGGCCATTCACTAACGACTATTCGCCAATTTTGGAGGTGCGAAAAATGGAACGGGATGAGAAATCGACGTCGCGACGTGATTTTGTGAAGAAATCGCTGGTCGGAGCGGCTCTTGTGGCTTCCACGTCGGGATTTGACCTTTCGGCCGCCCAGGCGAAGACCCGGCGATTGCGGCTCGGAGGGCCGGTTTTCGAGAAGTATACAGATCCCGACGGCTGGGTCAGAGCGCTGAAAGTCCTGGGCTACAGCGCCGCTTACTGCCCGGTGGGCGCCGACGCCAAAGACGACGTCGTCAAAGCGTATGCCCGTGCTGCGGAAAAGGCCGGTATCATCATCGCGGAGGCCGGGGCCTGGAGCAATCCGATCAGCCCCGACGAGAAGACGCGCCGAACGGCCCTGCAAAAATGCCGCACGCAACTGGCGCTGGCGGACCGCATTGGCGCCCGGTGCTGTGTGAACATCAGCGGCTCACGTGGCGAACAATGGGACGGCCCTTCGCCCAATAATCTTACCGACGAGACTTTCGACATGATTGTCGAGACGACGCGTTCGATCATTGACGACGTGAAACCAACCCGGACCTACTTCACCCTGGAGACGATGCCCTGGGCGTATCCTGATTCGCCCGATTCGTACTTGCGTTTGTACAAGGCCATAGATCGCAAGCGTTTCGCCGTTCACCTTGACCCGGTCAATCTCGTGTGTAGCCCGCAGAGGTATTTCGCTAACGGCCGACTGATACGGGAGTGCTTCGAGAAGCTCGGTCCCTACATCAAGAGCTGCCACGCCAAAGACATCCTTTTGCAAACAAAGCTCACCACCCATCTTGACGAAATCCGTGCGGGTTTGGGCGGTTTGGACTATGCCACGTTCCTGAGGGAGCTGAGCAAGATTCCGGGCACGCCGCTCATGCTGGAGCATCTTAAGGGCGCCGAAGAATACCGGCTGGCGGCTGATCACATTCGCGGCGTAGCGCGAAAGACCGGCCTGTCTTTCGACGAAGGTGGCCTCTGAGACGTGGAATTTCGACGGGCACAATATATTTGATAAAATGGGCTTTTATTGTTAAAATACTCCAAGTAAACGTGGTAATCTCCATGCTTGGATGAATCACCCTGGAGTTGAGCGATGGCAACGATTAAGAAGAAGGAACTGATAGATCGTATTGCAGAGAAGACCGGCACCAAGCGGCTTGTGGTTAAGCCCGTTGTTCAGTCTTTTCTCGATGAGATCATCCGGGAGCTTGCCAAAAACAACCGTCTGGAATTCCGCGATTTTGGTGTTTTCGAGCCGCGGGTGCGGGCCTCCAGACGAGCACGGAATCCGAAGACACTTGAAGAGGTGAACGTTCCGCCCACACGTGTGGTCAGATTCAAAGTGGGCCGGCTGCTTAAGCAAAAGCTCACCGCTTCCAAGACGAAGGAGACTGATTGACCCGATGGCAGACATCCAGCCCATTTTATTGTCCGCGATTACCTGTAACCGGGTGATATTCGACAAAGTCTCCGGCATGCCGAGTGTCATAGACATTGTCCAGATGATCAACGCTCCCCGCTATCCGGCCAGGCATCCGCAGATCGTCTTCTTCTGTGAGCTAACCAATGGGCACGGCACAACAAACACGCAAGTCCGGCTCGTAGATGATCAGGATGAGGAGAAGATCGTCTTTGAACGCGGCGGAACGGTGCGCTTCGAGAACGTCAAGCAAATCGTGACATTGGCGGTAAACCTGCAGGGGATTGTCTTCCCCCGTCCGGGCGAGTACCGTTTTCAATTGTTCGCCGGCGGATCATTGCTCGGGGAAAGACGTATCACTTGTCGCAAGATCGACCTGCCGAAAAAGCCCGGCGCCAATGCGGGACAAGGCGAATGAACGCGCTCCTCAGTGTCGCCGGCGGCCTGCTCTTTCTCATTTCTGCTGTAGCATATCTATTTGTCAGGCTCCGGCTGCGCCCGAAGGACGACTCGGAGGACTACTACTACGAATTCGAGGACCAGCAGCCGGGCGTCGCAACGTACGAGAAGTGGTCGCGAATCACGTTCGCCGGAGTCGCGATCGGCGTTCTACTGCTTTTCATGGCCGTTTTCATCTAAATAGACCCATGTCAGCACGGCCAGCGAGTGCCTAAGGTACAAGTTGTCTATCCTACCGGCTTGGAACGCTCATAAGAAATTTTCCAAAAAAAACTTCTTTTCTGTTGACATCTACGTCAACATGTAGTACTTCATAGTGAGGTATCCATTTACAGAAGAGACTGTGACGAGAAGAGGTTGTTCTATGGGTAGGAAATCACTGGATCACTTCGGCGAGCTGCAACGCGCCGTTATCGATGTTGTCTGGGAGCTTGGCGAGGCCAGTGTCCGTCAAGTCTGGAAGCGGCTATGCCGCAAAAAGGAGTTAGCGTATACGACGGTGCTCACGGCCATGCAAAGGCTCGAACGGGCCGGCTGGCTGAAGCATCGCGTGGAGGGTAAGAAGCACGTCTATTTGCCGACTCGCACGCGGGCGCAAGCCGGGGCGGGATCGGTTCGCAAGTTCGTTCAGCGGATGTTCGATGGAAATGCGGTCATGCTCTTTCGTCAGCTTGTCGAGGAGGGCGAGCTTAGCGACGATGAGCTTGAGGAGCTTCAGCATTTGATCAACAAGAAGCGAGAGGAGCGACGAGAATGATTCGTGCATTGTTCCTGGAAGAGACCTCGTTGTGGTGCTGGGCGTGGCAAAGTACGCTGTTCGTTGCGATCGGATTGGTGGGGAGTTTCCTTTTGCGGCATCGACCGGCCAGGGCTTGTCAGACGTTGTTTCTGGCTTTAGTTGCGGCGGTCATCGTTCCCGCGATAAGCGTCCTCGTCGCGCACTTGGGGCTGGGTCTGCTCGCACCGGAGCCGATGGCATACGAACCGCAAGTATCATACGACGTCGTCGCAATCGACTACGAAGCTCCCGAGGCTATACCACTGATTGCTCCTCGCGCGGAAATGGAACCTGTGGAACTTCAAGCTGACGCGGCGCCGGCGCCTGTGCAGATTGCTTCCAGCGGCGCGGGCCTTCCGTGGCGCTCGATCTTGCTGTACGGGTGGTTAATCGCGGCGTTCGCCTTGTTGGGCCGATTACTTATCGCGCTGGTGGGCGGTGTGCGCTTGTTGCGGCGATCCAAGCCACACCATAACGAGAGAATCCGGCGAGCCATGGAGTGTGCGCAAGCGAGGCTCGGCGTCACGAAAGACCTCCGGGTCTGCTCCGGCGCGGATGTCCGCAGTCCCATGATATGGTGTTGGAGCCGTCCTCCGGTCCTGCTGGTTCCTGAGGACTTGGATGGTAGTGTGGATTGGGTGGACGTGATTTGCCACGAGCTGGCGCATTGGAGACGGCGGGACCACTTGACCGGCCTGATCGCGGAGCTGGCCGTATGCGTCCTCCCCTGGAATCCGCTCCTGTGGTGGGCCAGGAAACGAATCGTAAGGTTAAGTGAACAAGCATGTGACGACTGGGTTCTGGCGGGCGGGCGTGCCGGCACGGACTACGCCCAATCGCTACTGAACCTGTCGCCGAAGGCGCAAATGGCGTTTTTACCGACAATGATTGGAAAGGAGAAACCCATGAAAGAGAGAATCTACAGAATTGTGAAATCCAAATGTGGAAATCCTCGCATCGGGGTGCGATGGGCCTTGGCGATGACGGTGATCGCGGCAACTCTGACGGTCGGAGTGGCGTTTGCCCAGAGGCGGCCGGCACCGGAAGAGCCGGACCGGCGAGCCCGCGCCGAACGCAAGGCAGACCTCCGGGAAAAGGCGCATCAAATGGAGGAGCAGATTGGCGAGAACGAGGCGAAGCTCCATGCGCTTGAGGAAACCGGAAAAGGTGACTCGGATGAAGCCCAGAACCTCCGCGCGGAGTTGCGAGAGATGCGTGAGGGCAGGGAGCGTTTGGAGCAAGAGCTTCGGGGACCGGAAGCTGGACCGCGCGAACGCGAGGTGAGGACGCGGGAAGGTCAGGAGCAACGACGCGAGATTCTGCGCCGGCTCGAGGAACTGGGGCGTGAGACCGAATTGCAGCTTCGCAGGCTCGAAGAGCAACCCGGCCGCAGAGAGGAAGCGAACGCTCTGTCCGGGAAGATGCGTGAATTGAACGAGCAGATGCGACAGGTCCGGCGAGAGCTTGGACGGCAGCTTGAAGAGCGTGGGCGCCGCGAGCCGCAGCGCGAGGGCCGTGAGCGCCCTGAGATCGACCGGCGCATTGAAGAGCTAACGCGGCATCTCGACGAGCTCAGGATGGATTCGGCGGATAAGGAACGCGCATTGCATGAACTGGAAGAACGGGGAAGAGGCGAGACCGAGGACGCTAATGCGCTCCGTCGAAAACTGGGCGAGGTACACGACCAAATACGGGCCGCTGAGCAAAAGCTTGCAAACACCGAACGTGAAAGAGGGCCGATGAGAGAGGGGCGAGGCCGGGCCGAAGGCGGACCGTCGCCTGAGGCAATGGCTCGGGAGCAAGAAAAGCTTGGCGATAGAGCCCGTCAGATCGAGCTTGAGCTTCGGGAGCTTGGAGGCGAGCACCCCGAAAGGGCGGAACAACTTCACAGGGAACTGGACGAGATCCACGCGAGAATGGAGAAAATCGAGCGGGAGCAGGGGCGCGTCGAGCGTCCACGGCCCGGTCTTGATGATCTCTACCAACAACGACAAGGTCTTCAGGCCCGGCTCGGCGAGATCGAGCGCGCCTTAGGCGAGTTGAACGACCAGGGCAAAGGTGAAAGCGAAAAAGCGCGTAACCTCAATCGTGAGAGGCGCGAGATCCAAAAGCAACTGGACGTGAACGACCGGGAGCTTCGAAATGTGGGTCGTGAGAGGCCGCAAGAACCCGAACGCCCCGATCTGGAGCGCCAAGTGCAAGAGCTGCGCATGCAAGTGAACGGCGTCAACGAGCAAATGGGCGAGATGCGGGAGCTTCTAAAGCGGTTGCTCGAAAGAGAGCGCCCGGCCCAAGGCGAACCCAAGTAATCGGGCAAGCTCTTCCATTCCGGCTATCGCAGCCGGACCGGTAGCTTTGCGATGGACGAAAGGACGAGAGACGATGGACGAATGGCCTATCGTCTCTTGTCCTTCGTTCGTTATTTGGCGTTGGCGCCATGGATGTCCTCTTTTGCGACGATGCGCGGATTATTTAGAGCTTTTCACGATCTCTGCCAGAGTATCGACCGCGCGCGGATCGCCGGTTTGGCCGAGCCAGAAGATGGCCTGTTTGCGGACCTTGGGATTGGGGTGATCTCTGGAGATCTTGCTCAGGGCGGGGATGCTCTGGTCCTTGGACCACTGGGAGATGGCGAAGACCGCTTGCTTTTG
>CAYZAH010000250.1:0-6185 GCA_964475805.1 uncultured Pirellulales bacterium
TGAGAAGACTGTTCAAGTTGTTGTCCTCAGACGCTTCTGTCACGATCTCGGTCGCATCAATCATGGCAATGATATGATAATCTCCCGCCTCGTAGCTGCCCGAGCTCAAAACGACGCTGTCGGAATACACATCATCAGGCTTCAGAGTAGTCGTTATTTGCATCTCTCCAACGACAATATCACCCTCATCGAAGATATCATCATCGGAAAGGCCAATCACAATGAAATAATTGGTTGGAGTAGCATCGACTCCCCCCTGGTTCTTGATTGTCCAGGTGATGACAGATTCATCTGGCTTGATAACGGGGTTGGGCCAAGCCGACAGAGACTCTATAACAAGATCTGGACGTGGAGGAACTTCGCAACGCAGAGTGATATTGTACCCGAGGTTTTGGTCGCTATTCTGCTCCTTGACAGCGATCGTATAGGTCCCCGTCTGCGTAAGCACATGCTCAATGCTATCTGTATTTGTCGACTCAAGTTCAATAGTCCGACGATCCGGGGCATAGAGAATCACATGAGGATTAGCAGAAACATAGCCCGAAGTCTGCACAACACTCAGGAGTATTGTATCGCCCTGAGTACCATCAAACTCGAAAACGTTCAAATCCGACGGAGGTAGCTGCCCCGACACCATCTGCCCGCAAGAGAGAGAGGTGCCAGTACAGCTCATAAGATTGAACCATGTGACATTGTACCCGAGGTCTTGGTCACCATTCTGTTCCTTAACGATGATCTTGTAGGTCCCTGTCTGTCTAAGCACAAGATTAATCCAATCTGTGTCCCGAGAAGTAAGTTCGATGGTCCGAAGATCCGGGGCATAAAGAATCACATTGGGATTGGCAGAAACATAGCCCGAAGTTTGCACAACACTCAGGAGTATTGTATCGCCCTGAGTGCCGTTAAATTCAAATACATTTAAATCTGACGGAGGTAGCTGCCCCGACACCGTTCGTCCACATGTGAGGGGAGTGGCACTACAGCTCATGAGATTGAACCATGTGATATTGTACCCGAGGTCTTGGTCGCTATTCTGCTCCTTGACAGCGATCGTATAGGTCCCCGTCTGCGTAAGCACATGCTCAATGCTATCTGTATTTGTCGACTCAAGTTCAATAGTCCGACGATCCGGGGCATAGAGAATCACATGAGGATTAGCAGAAACATAGCCCGAAGTCTGCACAACACTCAGGAGTATTGTATCGCCCTGAGTACCATTGAATGCAAACGTATCTTCACTTCCCACGCCCAACTGGCCGGAAATCGTTTCACCACAATGAATTTCTCCCTTATCCGCACCAAACGAAGCGGAGACGATAGCAAGCGACAATACTAATCCTGTTACTAACCTTCTCATTTTGAATCTCCTTTCCGATACAGCGTTGGATTTATATGTATGTTAACCCGCATGAATGCTCAGGCAATATCCGGTTCTCTCTTCAGGACGGCGCCGACTTGCCGTACGATGTTTTGAGTTGCTCATCACCCATCTCCTCCTAATATAGACTCGCCGTCCGTGGGAAGAAGCTGATACGACCGCGAAAGACTTGTCCCCACTCCTGAGAACGTAACATTGTATACCCCGGATGGGTCAGCGTGTCAACAATGGTAACTATGCATTTTTCTTGATAAGCAACCACCTGATGTATTGCCGACAATGTTAACGTGTTTCTGACAAAGAGGTTGCAGAAAGAAGGGGTTTCACCACGAACGCACAAAGAAACGCGAAGCTCGGCAAGAATGAACTATCTTCCTATCGGCTGGCTCTGTGTTGGCTCCACGTCACAAGCGGATCCCTGCATTTGCAGCGCTGCAAGGCATCCTGGTGAGAATGACAAATATCAAGAATCGGGCATCCGCAAGCGTGCCGATTCGCGGCTAAGTCGTCGTAACGTGGAGGTGCATCCAATAAGCCATGCAGGCGGTTAGTGCCCAGATGAGGGCGGCGCCCACGAGGATCAGGGCGGCGAGGACTCTCAACCACTTGGTGCGGCGAGCTAATATGACCAGTTCGGCGAAGACGCCGCCGGAACCGGTCAGGATAAAGCCAACGCCGGCCAGGAGCGGCATTTTCGTCAGTCCGAGCGTGATGATCCGAATCCCGATTAGCACTCCCACCAGACCCGCGAAGAAAGCGTAGATCCCCAGCGGGAAAAGCCGCCATCCTTTGGCGAGCGACCAGGCCGCCGCAAGGAAAAGGGACCCCAACAAGACCGATGTCTCCCCGTAGGCGCTGCTGTACGGCTTGGGGATGGGCGAGCTGAACGTCATGGCGAACCCGCAGACGACCGCGATCAGGCCCGGCAGTGCGAACGCAGGCGCCCAAAAGTGATTGTCCTCCTTGTCGATATCCTTGCAGATAAACACCGCCAGGACAAACAGTCCCCCCACCATGTTAATCAGCATCAACGTGACATAGTCGATAAACATACCACCTCTTTCATTGTTTGCCGCTGGGCCAACGCTTAATTCTACCGGCACACGCGATAGCCGGACATGAGAGCTTTACTCAAAATGGCATAGCCAAAAACTCATGTTTCGCTTCACCGCGTTTGAGGCGTTGAACATTTTGACGCTCGGGGCTTATCTGCCTGCCTGCGCTGACACGGGTTGCAATCGCTTGATAGCATCTATCATCGCCGGAGAGGTATCCGTGTGGTGATGAATGATTCTCCACACTCCGTCTTGCCGTTGATAGATGTTCGTCACCCGATGCTCGATGGTCACCTGCTCATCGGCGAGCTTGAGGTGTCCACGCTCGACGCCCACTTCGCAGGCCACGTCCCCGACGACCCGGATCACCTGGTCCCTCAACTCGATCTTCCCATTTGAGGCCAGTTCAGCCACTTGCTCGAACGATCTCCTGACGGCGTCCCAGCCGACTTGCCGGCCGCCGATCGGGTGCATTGCCGTAACGGTCCCGCTGTGCGACCAGACGACGCCCAACGGATCGGCGTCCCCATTGGCCATGCTGTTCAAAGCCGTGTAGAACCGCTTCGATACTTCGCGAACTTCATCTTCAGTTGACATGATATGTTTTCCTTTCATCAACGCCCTATTAGTCAGCACCAAAGTGACATGGGCGCTCAAGAGAATTACTCTTCTATTCGCGTCACCGAGCCGTTGCCCACGGTTCGGCTCTTACTCTGTCTATATCTATGAACAAACCTGATACACCGGTGTAAGGATTTTGCCTAAAATGCCATAACCAAAGACTCACGTCCCACCACCTGTTCATATTTGAATTCGCGCCTGCCGGTTTCGTGCGAAAGGGCTGGACGCAGTGAGGCGGCGCGTGTATGCTTTCGCTCATGGAAACCGGAGAGACACCAGGATCGACGGCTCGACCGCTCAGAGCGGCTGCGGCGACCGCGTACGAGAAGATTCTCAATCCCGAAAGCCAGACCTTCTATGGCGGCGTCCGGCCGGACACGGCGGTCTTGGTGATCCTGGCCGCGGGCAAGGGGACGCGGTTCGGACGCGATCCGAAATGTATCCAGCCCATCCACGGGACCCCGCTGGCCCGGCACTCGATCGATGCGTTTCGGCGCTTCAGCCCGTCGCCGGTCGTTTGCCTGGTGGGCTATCACCACGAGGAGGTCTCGAGCAGGCTCGGAAGCGACAACATCTACGTCCGCTCGGACGATCCGGCGGGCGGGACCGCCTTCGCCGCGTTCGAGGCATTCAGCGTCCCCGCGTTGATGGAGAAGAACCCCGCGCTGGTCATCAGCATGGGCGACCGCATCGTGCCGTCGTCGGTTTTCCGCCGAATTTGGGAGGTGCACCAGGCCGGAGCGAAGGAAGCGGACCTGACGTTTCTCACCGCTCTGTACGAACCGCCGAAGGATCGAGGTAAGGGCCGGGTGTTGCGGGACGGCGCGAACCGCGTCGTGCGGATCATCGAGGAGCGTGACATGAAAGACGAGGGACGAGGGATGACAGACGAGGGACGAGATACCATGCGACCGTCGTCCATCGTCCATCGGCTATCGTCCGTCGCGTCGTCCGCCGCAGGGCGTCCGGGCCAGATCGAGGGCAATTGCCCACTTTACATTATTCGCGCCGCCACCCTGATGCGACATCTTCGCGACCTGACCAACGCCAACGCCCAGGGGCAATACTATCTGACGGACATCATCCAGTCGATCAGCAGCGAAGGTGGTGACATTCGCACGATGACCACGACCGTCACCGACCCCGAGTACGATTTGCTGTGCGCCGATGTCACCCGGCCGATGGACCTGGCGCTGCTCGAGGGTTTGCTCGAATCGACCGGCGGCTCGCTCTTCCCCGAGGAGTCGGAGGTCCTGGAAGCCGCCAAGGCCATCGCCGCCGCCCGCCCGCCCGGCCAGGTCGCCTCCATCGCTCGCCAGTTGGGCGATCTGACCTCGGTCATCGAGCACATGAAACTGGCGTTCAAGCCCGACGCTCCCGTGGGGATCGGCATATCGGGCGGGCGTTTGCGTATCGCCTTCATGCACCCGGACATGGGCCGGTTCTTCGGTCCCGCCTGGCAGATGCCGATCGGAGCCGGGCACGCGGGCGGCGAAGAGCAAATCGTCGTGCTCACCCAGCCAGCCAGCGACCGCCGGATTCACCTCTACCCGACGAACCCGGCCTATCGCGAGACCATGAATTTCATCTCGTCGGACGACGAGATCATGTACCCGGGCGAGGACGTCCTGGACCTGCACGCCTACGAGGAATTCGGCACGCACATGAGCGAGACGGTGCTTCTGTCGTTGGGCTACTTCAGCGACGAAGAGCTTCAGGAGCGCTGCCGGAAGCATCAGCCCTTGCCGCCGCCGTCGCTCTGGGTCATCAACAACATGCGCCGTCCCTTCGCCTTGGTCAGCAACGCCATCGCCTCCATGCGAACGCTGCGCACGGGCAACTTAGGTGTCCGCGTGCAAGAACGACTCGGACGCGACAATTTCCAGGGCCTCCGCCTGGCCTCGACGGGCAACATCCCGCAGGGCGGCTTCTCAAGCTCGTCGGCCGTCACGGTCGCCGTCAAGAACGCGATCAATGCGCTGTTCGACTTCGGCATTCCGCCGGACCTGCTCGTACACTTGGCGTGCCAGGCGGAATATGGAACGGGCGTGCGAGCTGGCTCGCTCGACCAGGCCACCGAACAAAAAGGACAGGCCGGAAGAGGCACGCTCATTTCCTCCAACCCGAAGGACAACTACCAGGTCCTGGGGACCTACCCCGTTCCGACGGACCGGTTCCAGGTGATCTTTCCGTACAGCGTCGAGCGCGACCGGCAGGCGTGGCGGTGGTCGTGGGGAACGTTCGCGGAAGCCGTGACGCCCGACGGGCCTCTGACCACGGGCGAGATGCGGAAGATGACGGGCAAGGCCGCCGAGATCGCCGCTATCCTGACGCGCTTGCCGCTCGATACGGATTTCTTCAAACAGATCGAGCCGGAGCTGGTTTCCAACGGGCGGTTGAGCGAAACCAATCGCAGTTGGATTTGCTCGGTCCTGCGCCAGTTGCCGCTGCTTGTCACGCAAGCCGATCTCAAACAGCGCATGGACGCCAATCGCGACTGGTACGTCGACCAACTCGTCGAGGTACACCGGCTCAACCGGCGCGCCGCCGGCAAGACGGCCGACGTGATGTTCTCCTCGCTGTTAGCCGGATGGCGCGACCCGCTCTTGCGACGTACAACCGCCTCGGGTGACGTCGTGGAAGAAAAGGGCGTCCCCTTGCGGGCCATCGTCGCGTATCTCTTCGGCGAGGTGGCGAAGAACTTCCGGCTGATCCACGAGCCCGAGCGCTGGATCGAGCAGGTCACCTGGTCCCAGCGCGGGGACCGGTGCGTGGACGTTGCCTGCGAGAGCCTGCCAACCCGCGAGAAGATGGAAAGCGATCTCCACTGGGAAAAAGGAGCCGACGGCCCGGAGCGGCTGAATCTCTGGCTCGAGCGCTACGGCGCGACGCCAGTCGATTACAATCGCGACCTGGACGACGAATCGCTGTCGCCGGACAATCCTCCCGAATTTGACCGTCTCAAAGGCTCGAACTTCTTCCGGGGCTTAGCCCTGATCGACTTGGCAGAAGCGATGCTCAAGAGGGCATTCGGTGGCGACGCCGTGGCGGTCCGCGTGAACGCCGCCGGGCAGGGCGACTACTTCCAACTGCACATCGACTTGCACAAGGCGAAGGCGGACGACGTGAAG
>CAYZAH010000251.1:0-6182 GCA_964475805.1 uncultured Pirellulales bacterium
TGACCACCAACGGATCGCCTCCCTCAGCAGCTTGTATCCGTTCTGCATAACCCAAGACAGCCAAAGCGTGCCCAATCCTCTTTTCGTCCCGCCCGAAAAGCTGTTTCATCTCATCGACCAGTTTGCTTTGAACAACGGTCGGATCGAGCTGGCCCGACGCATGATTCTGGTCCGGCTGTTGGAACATATCTCATCTTCCCATCTGTGATAGCTGAGCAGAATTAGGTACGGATCATCGTGAGCAGCATCTTGAATCGGCTCTCGGCGCTGACAGCGTGTGGTACGTTAGCCGGCATCACGATGATCTGCCCTTGCGTTGCGATCTTGTCTTCTGCGCCGATAGTGATTCGAGCCGTCCCGTCGAGAATCTGAACGACGGCATCGTACGGCGCCGTGTGCTCGCTCAGACCCTGGCCCGCGTCGAAAGCAAACAGCGTAATCGTCCCTGCCGACTTGTTCAAGATCGTCTTGCTGACAATCGAATCTTTCGAGTACTCGATCAACTCCGACAACGACTGCGCCTGCCCCAGACAGTCCTGCAATACGCTTGCCTTTTCCTCTTGTCCAGCCATGTGTAGCTCCTCAAAAGCCGTTCCGACAACTCCCGTCCTCCGATTTACCCAACTTGTAGCCGTTTACGCAATCCCGCGCCAATAAGGAAATCCCTTGCAAATCTCTGAAATACAGCCGAATTCATGTTTCCCATCGCTACAAGCCTTATATATTATACTTAATCAGTCCTACATGAGTAAAATAGTCCTATTTACTGGCAATGTCAACAGGAAAAGGAGTTTTTTTCAGAAAAAATGCGGCTCAGCTATTTCAGTGTTTGAGTATTTCGAGGCACTCGATCATGGCTCGGCCATTGTGGTAGCCTGCTTTCCAGGGGCTGGCTTTATTCCCCTGGGGTCTGCCTTCCGGCGTGATGCTCGCGTGCCATTCGCCGTGGTCCCAATCGACCATATTCTTCTCGATGAAATCGAAGCTCTTCTCAAAGACGGACAGATATTTCGGATCGTGCGTCATACGATACATGCGCAAACCGCTGACAATCGCTTCGGCCTGTACCCACCAGACCTTGCTGCGCCGGTCCGCCGGCTCATTGAACGGGCCGCTGTCGTAGAATCCGCCGTTCGTTGCATCGTAGCCGTATCGGAGGGAGTAGCCGAACAGCGTTCTGTACAAATCAAGGAACGGATAATTCGAGACTCCCGCGGCCTCACACGCATCCATCAGCAACCAGACGTTCTCGATATCGTGCCCGTAGGAGACTCTGGCGTAGCTGCCTTCCAGCCTGGGCGTCCAGTCGCGCTCGTACTTGTCCGTGCAGGCGCCGAGATTCTTTCGCACGACGGCATTGCTTTCGATGTCGATCAGCTCCAGCAAGCGCTCGCGTGCCAAGGGCAGTTTGCTCGCGCGATAGAAAGTGGTCATCGCTTCCAGCAGATGCAGATGCGTATTCATCAGTTTCAGACCCTCCGGCGTCCCCATGTAGGAGTCCTCCCCCACCGGCACCGGTGTCCAGTCTTCGTTAAAGAACTCGATGTAGCCGCCGTAAAGCCCGTCGTGGGACTTGGCTTCCAGCAGATTGAAGAAGTGAGTCGCGAATTCCAGCACGTCTTTTCTCTGGCTGGCCAAGTAATACTCGGAAAGGGCGTAGAGAGCGAAGGACTGGCCGTAAAGGTGCTTTCGTGGTTTCAGTTTCTTGTCGCCGGTCGCATCAACCTCCCAATAGAAGCCTCCGTTCTTGGCGTCCCACATCTTCTCCTTCAAGAAGCGATAGCCCACGCCGGCGGCGTTGAGATACTCCTTGCCCCCGTACCCATAGCCGGCCCTGGCCAACCGCGAGAACAGCCACAGCGTCCGGGCTTGCGTCACGATCATCTTCGTCCCAGGCCCCTTCGGTTCGCCGTTCGGACCGAAGTTGATCGTATAGCCCCCATTCACCCGGTCCACACTCTTTGTGTACCAGAACGAAGCGATATTCTCCTTGAGTATCTTCTCTAACCTTGGGACATACGTTTTCGCCAGGGCCTCGTTCTGCGGGGCCGAATAGGACATCGCGATCGTTGACAACACAACGACAAAAACCAGGACCGAATGAATAGACATTCTTTGGAGCTTCTCGGAAATCATGGTCTCTCCTTCCCAGCCAATCACTCGAAGTGCACCGTCGCTTGGCCCTTTTCCTTGCTAAGGAGCGCTTCCTTCGTCTGTCCGTTGCACGTGACGGCGTGCTTGCCATAGAAGGCGCGGACCCGGCACTGGCCGTTCGCATCCGCCTTGCCCTCCCAGCGCGTCCACCATTGCTTGAAGACCAGGTCGCGATAGGCTTCGGCCGCCGGTGTGGGCGTCCAGTCCCGGCGGTAGAGCGAGGATTGCGGTATCCAATTCGCCCGTTCCCAGAAGCCCCACATGAGTATTCCGTGAACAGCCGGATGCGCGAAGCAGATACGATAGTAGTCCGCCAGGGCCTTCGCCTTGGTCTGCTCCTGCTCCGGCGTTAGCTTCAAGCGGCGATCTCGCATGAAAGGCGAGCGCTGGCCGGGCATGTTGAACTCGGTTATCCGAATCGGCAGGCCGAGCTTCGCCAACTCGTCGAGGGCGTTTTGCAAAGCCTCAGGGTTGAAAGACTCGCCATGCAGATGGCCTTGCACTCCGATTCCATTCATGGGCGCGCCCTGCTCGAGCAACCCGCGAATGTGCTTGATGTAATCGTCCAGCCGATTGCCGGTCAGGATGTCGTAGTCGTTGAAGAACAGGTGAGCCCCGGGATCGGCTTGTTTGACCCAGTCCGCCATCTGCTTGGTAATGCCCGGCCCGAGACGATCAGTGTAATAGTTGCCGTGGATCATCTCGTTGTTGAGATCGAACTCTGCGAATCGACCCTTGTAGCGGCTGGCCATGCTCGTCATCCGGGTCTTTAACGCCTCACGAAGTTCATCGTCGTCCAATTGCTTGAGCCAATTCTGGACCCGTCCCGGAATGCCCCAAGACAGGCAGTGTCCTCGCAACGGAATGTCGTGCTCGCTCGTCCACGCGAGGATTGCATCCACCGTGCGATAATTCACCTGGCCACGCTTGGGTTCCATGTCATGCCACTTCACCGCGTTTTCAGTCACGGCGGCGTTGAAGTTGGCCAGAAATGCTTCCTTGTACCGGCGCTGATCTTCGTCACTCCACCAGCTCGTGAACGCTCCCGACGACAATGCGGCACCGAACCAGAACTCATGCCGCACCTGCTCGATGCGGACCGAGGCGCCCGGCTTGGCCTTAACGATCAACTCCCCCATCCGATTCTGCCGAATCCTCGCCTCAATCGCCTCCGGCCGAAGCTCGTCCGACACGCCCGCCCCCAGGACCACGCCGATCCCGGCGAAAGACCACGCCAACACAACCAAAACCCTACACCGCTTCATCGTGATATCCTTTCCAACCTTTTCCGCGTGTGCAAATTGGCTATATGCGATGCTACCCACGTTTGAGGATGGGGGTCAGGACGATGTTTCTGTAGCTGATGCCGGTATGGTCGCCTTGGAGATAGATGGGGCCCGGCTTGGACTCGTCCGACCAGAGCGCGCCGCCCGTACAACCCAGAAGCGGCTGATCGTCAATGATGACCTTGCCGTTCAACTCGACGGTCACGTGGCGATCGAGCAGGGTGATATTCAGGCTCTGCCATTGTCCGGCCGGTTTCTCTGCGGCCACCGTGGGAGTGATCCGGCTGTAGACGCCGCCCATGTTGTGCGAATCGAGCTTTTTGCCGTATGAATCACAGACCTGGACCTCGTAAATGCCCCGCAGATAGATGCCGCTGTTTTCTCCCCGGCCGACTTTCACGTCCAGCTTCAAATTGAAATCTTCGAACTCGGCATTCGTGCGCAAGTTGCTGTAGGAGATATGCCGCTTGCCCTCTTGCTGGACCGGGTTGTTGACGAGAATGCCATCCTTCACCGACCAGCCGCTCTTGGCTCGCGGATTCGTCAGTCGCCACCCATCCAGATTCTTGCCGTCGAACAGCTTGATCGGCTTGCCATACTTAGCTTTGGACATGTCGGGCTTCGGCGGCAAGGGCGGAATTCGCTTGCCCGTAAATTCACTGCGGTCTGTGCCTTTGCCGTTGAAGCGCGGGCGAACCTGTGTCAATTGCATCGTATCACCCGAGATTTTCGCGATAATCGTCTCGGTGAATAGCTGGGTCCGAACCACGTTGCCCGCTGCGTTCTTGCGTTCGACCTTGTGAACGCGCGTGACGTTCAGCGCATCGCCATCCATACAAACGCTGTCCACGGGCAGAACGCTTCCGCCGCCCCAGAGCAGGCTGCCGTCCAAATACCCGTCCTTCTGTTCGATCCCCAACCAGCCGGCGCCACCGCCGGGGATGGTCAGTGCCCAGCGCCCAATGTACGCATCGGGTCCTGCCGCTGAAGCGCATACACAAACAGTTCCCACAAAAAGCAAAGCCAAGACGTAATGAGCGTTTCTAAGCATCGGGATGTCCTTTCAAAATATCCGGTTCATAATGCCTGCTCACACCGGCAACATTATAACAGGACTCCCGGGCAAAAAGCAAAGGACTTTGTGACGCTGCGGAAATGAGGTCGCGAGGACGACGCTGATGCCTGGCAGGCGACGAAGTGCTTTCAATAGCCTTTCTCGGGTTTGACGCCTCGCTGGACTCTCAGGAAGTCCTCCATCTCGCCGTCCTGCCTGACCTGCTGGCCAAGCTCGGTGAATACCTTCGGCCTGGCCCAGCGCCAGCGCTCGACGTGGCCGTCGGCGAAAGAAAAGCCGGCGCCTTGCGAGTGCCGGTTGGCGGGAAGGTCCCACCAGCACGGCGGGTCCGTCTCCCACATCGGACCTCGGGGCGGAATACCGAAGTGGGAATCCAGGATGCCGTCTTCATGGACGTCCACGAAGAACAGGCAAAACGCCGGGGCCGGATCGTTGATCTCGTTCTCTTTGGTGAAGCTCGGCGGGTAGTATCTCGGGTCCGGATACGGCACGCCGTTAATAGACTGGCTCAAATTGTAGCTGCGGGTCCGGCGCATCGAAAGCAATTCACCGCTCTCGGTTTTGACCCGCGACATGTCAGCGGGACAGTGATAGATGCCGGTCGATTTGTTATAGGGAAACAGCAGAGTGTGCTTGATATTCTCGGTGGTCGTATCGAACGGCGCCAGCCCGGCGCACCACGTCATGCCCTCGTCGAAGCCTTTCGATGGGGCCTCTGTGCTGATATTGTAAACGTAGCGATTCGGCAGCAGGAAACCATCGTTGTCCATCGAATACATTTTCGCGCAGGTCTGAAGCTGTCTGAGATTGCTCAGGCAGGCTACCTCCCGCGCCTTCGCCTTGGCCTTGGACAGTCCAGGTATCAGGATAGCCAGCAGAAGAGCGAGAATCGCGATGACGATCAGAAGCTCGATCAGCGTGAAGGCCCCGTCCGGATCCCGCCGGTCTGGCAAAATTCCGCAAAAAGCACTTGGTTTCTGAGTTCGATGTCGCATCCTGCGCCCCATATCGAGTCTTCAATCTCAAGTACTATGATAACACAACGCACTCGTTATTCAAGCAAATACTGTTCCAAGCGGCGGATGTTCACAACTTCCTCCGGGCTGGCGGAACCGGGCGTGCCTCGCGCTCGGACAAGAGGAAGGACCAGCGGTTCCAGTCCGGCGGAGGAAGTGATCGCAGAAAGGTCGTTTGCCCCGTCGAGAAACGGCGATCATGCGAAAAACCTCGACATTTCCGCGTAATCTCGGGCGCAAAATGCGCCGATGTACGATATACAAGCTTTTCGCGTTGACAAAACGCTGATAATGTGGTCCAATACAATTAGGTGAAGTTTGTATTCGTACCAACCCCGACCCCGTAATCAACAGACAGCGGGCATGCAGGAGTCTTCGCTTGCGCGGGAAGATGGGTCGCGCCGCCCGGCGACAAACGGCTCCCCCCGGGAAGGAGGCGATATCAACTCATAGAGCAGACATCCCAAACAACCACAGGTCGTTCTGTTTCCACTCTGAAACCTCGAATGAAGGAGGATTACCATGTACAGAAAGTTGACTTGTCTAATATGCTTCGTCTTGGTGGCGGGCGTCGTTTCGGCCGGCCGGGCCGATACCGCTGATCCCAGCCTGGTCGGCTGGTGGAAGTTCGATGGCAACGGGCTCGACGCC